>CASBPY010000159.1 GCA_949127675.1 Synechococcales cyanobacterium PMM_0072 | reverse complement strand
TTATTAGCCAAAAGGTTAAAGGGCGTGCTTGGAACTTCCGCAAAGAGAGCATTAGTCGTTATCAAAGTCTAATTCCCGAACTAGAAAAACTCACCGGATTAAACATTCCACATAACTCTCAGGGTATCGTCAAAATCCTCCCACCTGAAGAAGATTTGGCAAAATGGGAGCAATTAGTCGCCACCCGTACAGAGCAAGAGTGGCAACTAGAACTATGGAATTCACGCAAAATCACCACCAAGCTGCCCCAAATTAATCGTCAATTTACAGGTACCGCCGTCTACTCACCCCAAGATTTACAAGTAGATCCAGTTGCCCTGACCAATGCCCTCATCGCTGCGGCAAAGAAAAATGGGGTGAAGTTTCATTTCGATCGATCGATCGAGTCTATTACGGCAGAGAACCAAATGAGCTGTGATATTTCCACACCAGATCTGCCAACAATTAGCAGTGATTGGGTCATAGTTGCGGCTGGGTTAGGTTCGACAAGTTTACTCGCCCCACACGCCCCCATTGAAATCCAACCTGTGCTGGGACAAGCCTATCAAATTCGGCTACCCAAACCACTGGGAAATCCCGACTTTCAACCAGTGATTATTTCAGATGATGTGAATATTGTGCCCTGTGGTGGCAATGATTATTGGGTGGGTGCTACAGTCGAATTTCCCGTTGATGGGGTGATGGTAGCTCAACCAGAAGCTCTAGCAAAAATCAAGCAAATCGCGATCGATATTTGCCCGATGTTAGCCACTGGTGAAATTATCCGCACCTGGCAAGGATTGCGCCCTCGCCCTAACCATCGTCCAGCCCCAGTGATCGATCGAGTCGGGACGAATAAACGAGTACTAGTTGCCACCGGACACTATCGCAATGGCATCTTACTTGCCCCTGCAACAGCCCGAATTATCAGCGACATGTTAATCGTGGTTTAGTAGGTTGGGTTGAAGAATGTTAGCGGAGCCTCTCCTTCAGGAGACAACCCAACACACCCAGCTATTTTGTGAGTGGGAAGAAAATAGTTAGATGCCAATAATATACTTGCGCCACTCCACATGAGAGCCATTATTGACATGATTAATCGCCTCGTAGTGAAGACTGCTATGAGGACGGCGCGGTTGATTTTTGAGGGGCTGATTAGCTTCCTTGGGAGTGCGGCTACCCTTTTTGACATTGCAGCGCATACAAGCCGTAGTCAAATTTTCCCAACTAGCGGCACCACCACGAGATCGGGGCATCACATGGTCTAAGGTTAGATCATCACCCTTAACACCACAGTATTGGCAAGTGTGACCATCCCGATTCAGAATATTGCGCCGAGTGAGGGGGATTTCTCGATACGGTACGGTGACGTAGTGCCGCAGCCGAATCACCGTCGGCAGGGGAAAATCACGGTGTAAAAATTTGCCATTATGTTCGATCGATTCTGCCTTCCCTTTGAGCATCAAGATCGCCGCACGTCGCCAACCAGTAATATTGAGCGGCTCATAGGAAGCATTTAACACCAGCACTTTGCTCATGTCTGCTTGAGAATTGAAAACTTAATTTCCCAGATGCTAACACAAATTTCTCTGTGTAGCCTGTTCGCTCAAGCGTCCATACCTAAGCTCGACTCAGATCGGCAACATCTGCCGCTGACAGCTCCCAGCCCAATGCGGCGGCATTTTGTTCTACTTGAGCAACAGTTTTTACCCCTGGGATCGGAATTACCCCAGGCTGACAAATCAACCAATTCAAGGCAATCTGAGCGGGGGTTTTAGAGTACTCTGTACCCAATCGATCGAGCTTGTCAAATACTGGTTGGAGTTTCTGTAATCCATTAGATTGAAACCGTTTATCGAGACTCCGCGCCCCAGTTGGTAAATTGGTGGATGTATATTTGCCAGTGAGTAATCCCTGGGCTAGGGGGCTGTAAGCCAAAATTGTCACGCCCAACTCTCGTGCTGCATCCATCACCCCATTTGTCTCGATTTCGCGGGTGATCAGTGAATACCGCATTTGATTGACAGCCAACGGGACACCTCGCCGTGCTAATAATCGGTGCGCTTCGCGAAGCTGTTGGGCATTGTAGTTACTTACCCCCACTGCCTTGATTCGTCCTTGCTCGACTTCATCAGCCAGGGCATTCATCAGCCCCTCTTGATTGAGAAATGAAGGCGCGGGAAAATGAACCTGATACAAATCCATCGATGACAGCTTCAAGCGTTTGAGGCTAGCTGTCACCGCATCAGCGACATCTTCCTTACGAAATCGCCATGGTAATGGCATGTACTTACTGGCAATTTGGACATTAGCACTGGTTTCCTTGATGAATTTACCCAATAACTCCTCAGACTTGCCCAAGCCATAAACTTCAGCAGTATCGATGAAAGTAATTTCCTGCTCGATCATCGCCTGAAATGCTAGCCGTAAGTCGCTCTCACCATAATCTTTGCCATAGCCCCAAAACAGCGAGTCACCCCATGCCCAGGTACCAAATCCCATCGAGGTAACTTCAATACCAGTAGTGCCAAGAGTCGTAGTTGCCATGTTTTAAAATCAGGAAGAAGAATGTTATTTCTTAATTTTAACTAAAACGCTAGTTTTTGATAATTTATTTGGAGCTGTCGATCGCCTGACATACTAAAGTAATTCAAAGTACCAAGCTAGCAAACTTGTAATTATCGATGTCTATGGTTCGATCGAATGATCTTGATTGGGAGCAGCAACGGGCTTGGGTTGAAATTGACTTGGTTGCACTGGCCCACAATGTTCGTCAGATTAAAGGTTTATTAGCGCCCGATACCCAGATCATGGCAGTAGTCAAAGCTGATGCCTATGGACATGGATCGATCGATATTGCCCGTACTCTTGTAGCTGAAGGGGTTGGCTGGCTAGCGGTAGCAACGGTGAGCGAAGGAATCGAACTTAGACAAGCAAATATAGTTGTTCCAATTCTGATTCTGGGCGGGGTAAATAGTGATATTCAGGTACAAGCGATCGTCAAATGGGGACTGGAACCGACTATTTGTACGATCGAGCAAGCGATGTTAATCTCGAAAGCTGCTGCTAGAGAGCAACCTAGTCAACCAGTGTCTGTTCAGATCAAGCTAGATACAGGGATGTCTCGATTGGGGGCAGATTGGCAGGAGGCAGTTACCTTTTTTGAAAAGGTTGTCCAGTTGCCATATCTCAAAATCAGCGGGTTATACTCCCATTTAGCCACCGCTGATGAGATCGATCGGACTGTGTTGGAGATGCAACTTGATCGGTTTGAGCAAGCAACAACCGCAATTAGTCATAGTGGATATTCAGTACCCCTGCTTCACCTAGCAAATTCCGCAGGGATATTGGTGAGCGACAGGTTACACTACCAGTTAGTTCGACCAGGATTGATCCTGTATGGACTGTGCCCCGCTCCTCACTTGCAGTCAAACATCGATCTTCAGCCAGTATTGAGTGTCAGAGCCAGAGTCAATCAGATTAAGGATATTACAGCGGGGACGGGGGTAAGCTATGGTTATCGGTTTATTGCCGATCGAGATCTGCGATTAGCAGTCGTTGATATTGGCTATGCGGATGGGATTCCTCGCCGACTGTCAAACCGAATGCAGGTAGCAATTCGAGGTCGATTGGTGCCGCAAATTGGCTCGATTACGATGGATCGGATCATGCTCGATATCACTCAATTTCCCGATCTTCACGTCGGCGAAATCGTCACAATTTTGGGACGAGACGGTGAGGTTCAGATTACCGCCGATGATTGGGCAAATGATCTAGGCACTATCTCTTGGGAGATTCTTTGTGGCTTTAAGGATCGATTGCCGCGAATCGCCATTCACCATTCAACAATATCAAGAATTGCAAAAAATCCCAGTTTTCAGCATGGAAAATAGTGTATATGTATTTAGGTAAGTAGCATTGCAATCAATGTTAATCAATATAAAAGACAAGGAGGCGATCGCGAGTGGACGAGTCCTATCACACTTATCTCAACCGCGTGGCAAAAATGACCCTATCCGCCACCTATGAGTCTCAGGTCAAAAATATCCAAGAGTCGCCTAAGTTCAGGTTGATGGCGGATGGTAGTCGGGAACCAGTATCTTTTCCTGGATACTCGATCATTACACCACCAGGTGCGGCAGATCCAGATAATGCTGGAGTTTATACAGATTTGGCTGCCTGTCAGCAACATCTTATTAAGCAATTGGAGCCAGATCTATTGGTGTTGGTAGATCCAGCTAGTTTTCACTTCACTCTAGCTGACTTAATTTGGGATAGTGCTTATCGGATGGCAATTGATACCAAGCCTGACTTTGAGAGCAAATTATTCGATCGAATTGAGGATAGTTTCAAGATTTATCAAAACTCTGTTGTGGAAGCCAAGCCGATTCGGTGGCAAATCATGGGATTAACTGTCCGACCGCGCGCGATCGAGGTAAGCTTGGTACCCAAGGATGAGCATAGTTATAACCAAATTATTGCTTTCCGACGGGCTATCTATCAAAGTTCTAGCCTAATTTCTCTAGGCATTGAGCAGCAGTACTATTTTACCGCCCATACGACATTAGCTTATTTTGGCAACGTTGATCAGGAGATCGATCGCGCCAGGTTGAGCAATACGTTGCAAGAGTACAATATGCACTGGCTCGATCATCCGCAAGAAATATTATTAGCCCAAGGGCAATTACGGAAGTTTACGGATATGTATACTTACGAACGTGAGCCACATTTTCCGATCGTTCAATTGTAATCAATTCTCGATCATGAAGTTGTCCCGAAAATCCCCTCCGAGGAGGGGTGTCCGTAGGACGGGGTGAGTAGATATTCGCATCATCTCCAACAGTAGTATTTAATTCCGAATCACGCGATGATTCTTGATCTGTACACCACAAGCTGCCAATCTTTGCTCCCACCCTCGCAGATTACCAATCGTCTTAGTTTCGCTAAATAATCCAGCTTTTTCTTCGGATTTAGTTAGCTTGGTAAACTTTGCATAAAGCGGATAATTCTCACTTACAAATGTCTCCTTCCGATGCAGAATTGGTGGATTATCTTGTTCTGAATAGTCACGAAATTTTAGACTTAAATCTCGTAAGTCGATCAATATTGCCCACTGCAATGTGGGATGAGCGACAGTATCAAAATCTGGATAATAGAGATAAGAGATACAGGGCTTTTCGGTATGAAATTTGATAATATTTGCATCCTCAGTTCCCCCAATATTCCGACTGGCACAGCCTTCATATAATCGGAGTTTTGGATCAATTTGATTCAAGGCTGAGATATGCACATACAGAGCCATCGGTAATAGTTTACCAATGTGACTGTGCCGACAAGCTTGCTTGATAATCCCTGGTTCACCAATTTTAAATAATAATCGATCTGCTACTTCACAGGCTTCATCATAACTACCGAAAAAAGCTTTGATATCGGCACGGATAGCTAGAGACAGATGTTTAATGTTGCGTCCTTTACCAAAATGTGCTAAAGCTAAATAGACTTGTAAATCTAACGATCGTTGATAAGCAATTGCATCCCATTCGGCTTCATCAGTAGCCGTTAAAACAATTTGAAATGCACGTCTGAGACTACCAAATTCCTGATTTAATTCTGCTTCTGAATCTAGTTCGCTCTTGATCGGAATTCGGCCACGTTGACTGACAAAATTCATCAAAGGTGCCAATTGAACTTGATAGTCTTCAAATCGTTTGCTTTCAATCTGCACTCGTGGCGTAGACATCCGTGTATATAGTCTCGCCGCTCGAAAACTTTCCGCTTGAGCAGCATCTCGAAATACCAAAAATACACCTAATCCAATTGGAATCGCCTCAACAGTCAGGACTCGATCGATATATTCTTTTAATTCTCCTTGCTGATAGTATTTCTGAAATGTATTACGCTTAGTTAAAATCCCATCTCCATAAGCTAATACACCGCGTAAATCATTAACCAAAATCTGAGCAGCAACGATTAATACTTGTCCGGTTAATTCCCAAGCATGTGCTAATGCTCGATCTCGTTCTACTGGATCTTCAATCACATTGATGATATAGCTGAGATTAACTATATCTGCCGATCGAACTTCAATATTTGGGAAATAATAAGGATCCCAACCTTCACAGTTATAACCAGATGATTTTAACCTTTGGACATCCCCACCAATGCCACAACCATAATCAAAAATAGTCGTCTCTGTTGTAATAATACCCGACTCGATCGCCAACCGCACCGGACGCGATAATTCAACTCGCGTGATCGCCGCGCGATGTCGTTCGACTTCCAATCCATTTGGTATTTGCATAGCTGATTAGGCTTTAGGCTTCCCAACTTGAATTAATTCAATCTTGTAACCAGTTGGATCTTCAACAAAAGCAATTATTGTCGTTCCGTGTTTCATCGCACCTGGAGCGCGAATGACTTTTCCGCCCTTAGCTATGATTTCTGCACAGATAGCATAGATATCATCAACACCAATGGCGATATGACCATAGGCATCGCCGATCGAATATGCGGAAGTATCCCAATTATGGGTTAATTCAATTACAGTATGGTTGATTTCAGCCCCGTAACCGACGAAAGCTAGTGTAAATCGACCCGCTGGAAAGTCATCTCGGCGCAATAGTTGCATCCCCAGCACCTCACAATAAAACCGAATAGATGCTTCTAAATCGCCAACCCGCAGCATGGTATGTAAAAGACGCATAGCTATGTTTTGATATAGTTTTAAAAATTGGTAACTAAATTTGCAATTTAGGGTGTCTTCACGACGTATGATAACGTGTTGGCAACAATAGTTGCTAATAGACGGATCATCAGGGTGTCAAGCTACATTGTTTACGGAAGGATCGAGTGCGATCGAAGGATGAGGGAATGACTATGAATATGCCAGATATGGCGATTACGGAAATTAGAGCTAGAGAAATTCTCGATTCCCGTGGTCGTCCGACAGTAGAAGCCGAAGTATACTTAGCCAATGGTGGATTTGGGCTAGCTCAAGTCCCTAGTGGCGCGTCCACAGGTAGTTTTGAAGCTCACGAATTGCGGGATGACGATCCCAGCCGCTACGGGGGCAAAGGTGTGCTCAAGGCGGTTGCCAATATTGAGGACAAAATCGCCCCAGCATTAGAAGGTATGGATGCTTTCGATCAAATGGCGATCGATCGGACGATGATTGAGCTAGATGGTACACCCACTAAGTCTAAGCTCGGTGCTAACGCTATTTTAGCGGTATCTCTTGCCAATTCCAAAGCCGTTGCAAATGCTCTGGGAGTGCCCCTCTATCGCTATTTGGGTGGCCCTTTAGCCAACTTGCTCCCCGTACCATTGATGAATGTGATCAATGGTGGCTCCCACGCCGCAAATAACATTGATTTCCAAGAATTTATGATCGTGCCTGTCGGGGCGACTTCCTTTAAGGAAGCCCTCCGCTGGGGAGCCGAAATATTTGCCGCTCTGAGCAAAGTTCTCGACGAAAAGGGTCTGTTGACTGGAGTAGGGGATGAAGGCGGCTTTGCGCCCAATCTAGCCTCTAACCAAGCATCATTAGAACTGCTGATGGCAGCGATCGAATCCGCTGGATATAAACCTGGGGAACAAGTTGCCCTCGCCCTCGATGTGGCTGCGAGTGAGTTTTACAAAGATGGCAACTATATCTACGACGGTAGTAGCCATACTCCTAGTCAATTTATCGACTATTTAGCCGATCTTACTACCAAGTATCCGATCGTCTCGATCGAAGATGGTTTACATGAAGATGATTGGGCAAACTGGCAGTTGCTTACCCAAAAAATTGGCTCAAAAGTTCAACTGGTTGGTGACGATTTATTCGTAACTAATTCCACTCGGCTCCGCCAAGGGATCAAAGAGAAATCGGCGAATGCGATTTTGATTAAACTCAATCAAATTGGTACTCTCACCGAAACCCTCCAAACGATCGATCTCGGTACCCGCAATGGGTTTAAGTCGATTATCAGTCACCGTTCTGGTGAAACTGAAGATACGACAATCGCCGATCTAGCTGTCGCGACACGGGCGGGACAAATCAAGACAGGTTCTCTCTGTCGGAGCGAACGGGTTGCCAAATATAACCGCCTGCTGCGAATCGAAGATGAATTGGGCGATCTTGCTGTTTACGCTGGATTAGAACAATAGACTTATTCTCATCTGGAATCAATTCTAAAAACTAGTAAAAGCGGAGATCTTCAGGTACCCATGAAGCGGCGTTTTTATTCTGGGGGAACCCCAGAATAAGAAAACGACAAGACAGGGCACCCCTACACAATAAACCTGTAGGGGTGCCCTTCATGGGTACCCTAGATCTACGGCTCACACGAGTATTTTCAACCGAGGTTTTTAAAAATCAACAGCCCTCTAACTGAACATCCTCGTCGATATCAGTCGCTAGATCCGAATCCAGAACTATGAAGCTAACCACAGGTAATAGAGTGGAATCGTCAGCCAATCGATCGACAAAAGCTCCAATCCCATCAATCCCGATCGATTGTAAAATATTTAATAAATTACTACTAACTCGAATTAATTCCGCCACATCAATACCCTCATACACAGGCTGATAATAAGGCAACCTGCCAATCCCCTCTCCCAGCAAAGTCACTGCACCACGCCAGTTGCGATTGTGGAGATGATAGCAAGCTACAGCTATTTGCAACACACCTTGATAAAATTTCTTGTCTGGATCGATCGAGTCCATCCACAACGCTTCGAGGGTATCATGACAAGCATAATATTCCCCAGCATTGAACTCCGCAATCCCCTGTACCCATTCTGGTCGTAAGTTTTCGGTCATAAATCATCGAATCCGAGTAAAATCGATCGTAACTAAACATCCGACCTGTGACCATGACTCATTCTACAGATATTCCGACCCTAGCACGCTGGATGGCTGGAGATTTTAGCAATCAAGCCCAAGCATTTGAAAATCCACCATTTTTCGCCCACATTCGGGTCTGTATGCGTCCGCTACCTTACGCACTGATGGATGGAGTGAGTCTATTTCTCGAACAGGCGTATGACTTCATGCTCCACAATCCCTACCGATTGCGGGTATTGAAGTTTGTGATCGTCAACGAAAAAATCGAAATCGAACACTATACGATCGAACCCGAAGCCGAATTTCATGGAGCCGCCCGCGACCCCGAACTGCTCCAACAACTCACCCGCGAACATATTATCAAAATGTCCGGTTGCACCATGATTACTGAGTGGACGGGCAGCACATTTAAGGGCTACGTCGAGCCTGGAAAAGGCTGTAAAGTGTTTCGGAATGGCAAAGATACCTATCTAGACAATAGCTTTGAAATCAGCCCCCAGCAGCTAATTAGCCTCGATCGAGGTCTGGACATGGAAACCGACGAACGAGTCTGGGGATCGATCGCCGGACCCTTTGAATTTACTCAGACAGTTAGTTTTGCCGATGAAGTACAAGTCAGTGAACAGTGAACAGTGGATAGTGGATAGAAGTGAAGTGCAAATTAGTGAATAGTCAATCCATAAATAAATAAAGAAAAAAGGACGCTTGCATCCATAGTTCACTGTTCACCATTCACCATCCACCAATTTGCGTTACATTCTTTTCTACAAACCCTACGGTGTCCTGAGTCAATTTACCGATGATGGTGGCAGACAGACACTTAAAGACTACGTTTCCGTCCCCGATGTCTATCCCGTGGGACGATTGGATTGGGATAGCGAGGGATTGGTCTTGCTGACAGATGATGGGAAACTGCAACATCGACTCAGTGACCCCAAATATGGGCATCCACGCACTTATTGGGTGCAGGTTGAGCATATTCCGAATGAGGTCGCCTTAGAGCAGCTAGCGATTGGTGTCGAGGTGCAGGACTATCTCACTAAACCAGCACGAGTTAAATTATTGCCCGCTGAGCCAACTTTACCACCGCGAGATCCACCAATTCGCGATCGCCAAAATATCCCCACCGCTTGGCTCGAATTAACCTTAACCGAAGGCAAAAATCGCCAAGTCCGCAGGATGACAGCGGCTGTCGGTTTTCCGACATTAAGATTAGTTCGAGTGGCGATCGGTTCGCTCTCACTCAAAGACTTATCATTAGGATCTTGGCGCGATCTAACTAGTGCTGAGATCAAAGTATTAAAAAGAAAATAAGGGATTATTTTAGATACTCTGTCACTAATTTAGACTAGCTCGATCGAAATTAGATCGTTGATATGCAAATCAAAGTAATACCTATAAAATTTGTGACCTACTGGAGATCGATCTTGGCTGTGATGCTGATCTCGATCGTTTTTTCATTATCAGCATGTAGCGTGAATAAGCATGGAGCTGCAACACCTGATCGAGTAGTCGAACAATATCTGCTTGCCTTAGAAGAGAAAGATAATCACCTGATGCTGCGATTGGTTCCAGAAAAATCTCAGCTCGATCGAGTTATTGAATCTAAAATCCTCAGAATTGGCGGTCATAAAATCCAAGGTCGTCAGATTAGTTATATCAAATCCAAGCCAACTTTTTGGAATGCTAAGATACATGGCTTTTTTGTCGATCGGGCAGGGATTAGAAGAAAATTTGATGACTTGATTGAAATTGAATACCAGAGTAAAGGACAACTAAAATTGTATGGTGGACGTTGGTATCTACTAATAGGGAATAGGGAATAGGTTAGAGTTCTCTATTTTCGAGAGCAAGCTCTAGTAATCTATTCATTGTTGGCGAATCGTCACTTAGTCGCCAGAAGATCGACATTGTCGCCAATTTATCAGCAGCTCCAGAACCAGATCGAATCGGCTTATAAACTACTCCTTGACGTTGTGCCTCTTGAATCGATGCGGGTAAAATTGATACACCCATATTGGCAGATACCAAACTAACGATTGTCTGCATCTGAATGCATTCTTGAACTACCTGGGGACTAAACCCAGCCGCCTGACAAATCGCAATAATTGGATCGTATAATCCTGGTGCAAGTTGACGGGGAAACAAAATAAATCGCTCTGCTGCTAATGATGAAAGCTCAATCGTAGTTAGCACTGCTAAGTGATGATTAGTTGGTAAAGCAACAACTAATGACTCTTGAAAAATTACCTGACTGCCAAGATATACATCTATCACTGGTGGACGGATTAGCCCAATATCGATTCTACCTTCCCGTAACCAAATTAACTGTCGATCGGTAGTTAATTCATGCAATTCAATTTGCACATAGGGATACCTGTCTCGAAACTGTTGGAGTATTACTGGTAAAATATTGTAAGTCGCTGATCCGACAAATCCGATCGAGATTTTACCGAGTTCGCCGCGACTAGTTTTTCGACCAAGATCGATCGCCCGATCTAGTTTTTGAAAGATTTGAGTTACTTCAACTAAAAATACTTGTCCAGCCGGAGTAAGTGCAACAGACCTCTTCGTACGAGTAAATAGTTCAAAGCCTAATTCTGCTTCTAAATCTTGAATTTGCTTACTCAATGGTGGTTGAGCAATATGTAACTTTTCTGCGGCACGTCCAAAGTGTAATTCGGTAGCAACCATCCTAAAATAGCGTAAATGGCGAAGTTCCATAACTTAATTGAATAGAGCGATCCAAACCTAAATTAGACAAAACTAAGTAATAGATCAATTTGTTCCTTTGCACCTGCTTTCTTCAATGCCGCAACTATTTTTTGCCATTTTCCGGCTTGAGCAATAGTCAACGGCGTAGCACCCATTTGATTTCTAATATTTACCTGGGCACCATTTTTAATTAACAGCCTGACTACCCGCACATACTCATCTTGATAATGCGCGGCAACACTAGAAGAGGCATACATCAAAGCAGTGCTACCTTTTCCCGCTCGTGCATTTACCTTCGCACCTTTTTTAATTAAAAGTTCAGTGATTTTGATCGTACCTCGATAAGTAACTCTCACTGAAGTCATCAGTGGTGTTACACCCTCATCGTCAGCTAAATTGATATTTGCACCACGAGTTAGCATTATTTTCACACAATCGATCGCATTCGCATTAACAGCAGCATGAAAATATCGATCGGGATTACCACCTTCACTCAAAAACTGCTTTAATTTATCAACTCGATTCAAAACAACATCTTCAAATATCTCATCTTCTGAAACTCGATCTGATTGAGTAGATAGTTGAGCCAATACTTGAGGATTAACAGCTCGATCTAAGTCAAGTTTTTGAGCAGATATGGCTGGATGACAGATTGATAGCAAATTAATACCGACAGCTAGACAAAGTATGGAAATATCAAACTTGGACATAGATGGGGAATGGGAGTACGTGGCGACCGATTAATACTTTAAAAGTATCAATTGTAATCTTAATATATATTGGACAAGTACAAACATCCTTGCCTATAGTAGGAATACAGAGAGGGAGTCATCAATTACTGAAATGAGTAAGAATACATTATTTGATAAGGTTTGGGACGCACATACCGTCACCACATTACCATCAGGACAAACCCAACTATTCATTGGCTTGCACCTAATCCATGAAGTCACCAGCCCCCAAGCATTTGCGATGATGCGCGAGCGAGGATTGAAGGTTCCCTATCCCGATCGTACCGTCGCCACCGTCGATCATATCGTACCAACCGAAGACCAATCCCGTCCATTAGCTGACAGCCTCGCCGAAGAGATGATGCAACATCTCGAAAATAACACCAAAGAGCATGGAATTAGATTCTACAATGTCGGTTCTGGTAGTCAGGGCATCGTCCATGTAATTGCACCTGAGCAGGGGCTAACCCAGCCAGGCATGACGATCGCCTGTGGAGATAGTCACACCTCTACCCACGGCGCATTTGGTGCCATCGCGTTCGGAATTGGTACCTCTCAGG
>CASBPY010000158.1 GCA_949127675.1 Synechococcales cyanobacterium PMM_0072 | reverse complement strand
GTTTTTGCTAGCTGGCAACATCTGATTTCTTTTATGCTCGATTAGTTTGAACCCATCAGAACTGCCAACTCGTCCTGATTCCCCAAATTTAGAATTGCTGCCGGGAGAGTGCTAATTTTAGACTAGTGGTGCAATTCCGGCTAGGTCTAGAATTTTGGGGATGAGATCTTCTCGTCGGACTGCCATTAGATGAACACCCTGGCAGAGTTGGCTGGCTAGTTTGACTTGCTCGGCGGCGATCTTGATCCCTTCTTGGAGGGGTTCAGCCGATCGAGCTAATCGATCAATAATATGTTGGGGGATGTCTACTCCAGGCACATTGCGGTTAATGAAGTCGGCATTTTTGGCAGATTTGAGCAAGAAAATTCCGGCTAGGACTGGCTTTTGATAGGTACTGGCGATCTTGTCCATAAACTTTTCCAAGATCTCAAAATCAGAAATTAGCTGACTCTGAAAAAATTGGGCACCTGCATTGACTTTGCGATCGAATCTACTTTGCAACCCTGACCAACTTTTGGATTGGGGATCTACTGCCGCGCCTACAAATAAGTCTACAGCACCATCTGGAAGCGGCTTGTCGTTGCCATCTAGCCCCTGATTGAGATTAGTGATGATTTGCAACAGCCTGACCGCTTCCAGGTCAAATACAGCCTTCGCTTTGGGGTAGTCCCCAGATTTGATTGGGTCGCCAGTCAGGGCTAAAATATTGTGAATGCCTAAGGCATGGGCACCTAATAAATCGCCTTGTAGTCCAATTCGATTTCGATCGCGACAGGCAAACTGACAGACTGGCTCAATCCCATGTTGCTTGAGGATTAAGGACGATACTAACGGGGACATTCGCATCACTGCTCGACTGCCATCAGTGACGTTCACCGCATGAACCCGCCCTTTGAGACAGCTCGCCATTTCTACCATGTGAGCGACATTTCCACCTTTGGGTGGGGCAACTTCCGCCGTAATTAGAAACTCACCCGCAATAGCCGCTTGTCGAAAATTAGTCACGATCGCACCAGTAGAAAATATACTTTGAAAATAACATTAGGGGAGTGAGGACGGGGAGACGATTCTCATGATTAAACCTTACTCTCAAACTCCTACATCCCTTACCCTACCGAAACACTCGCATCTGGCATCAACTTGTCAATTCCTTGCTTGACGACGGTTTGCATGTAGGCAACTCGTTGATTGGCTTGGAAGACTTTTTGGAGGGTGTTGCCGAGCAAATCGAGATTCCAGGCGCGGGTGGGTTCTGGTGTGACGAGATCTTGCGCTGCGAGGTATTCAACGAGGGTTAAACCAGCGATGCGGGTGAGATAAGCAGCACTCAAACCTTGGACTAGTCCGCCAGCGACGAAGGTAATGGCATTGGTTTTGAGCAATCCAGCCACTGTTTGGGTACAGAGTTCGACTAATCCTAATTTCAGCATCACACTACCCATTGCACCAGCGGCGGCTTGTGCTTGCTCAAAGGAGAATTTTTGTTGATAGATCGCACCCAAATCGATCACCATTTGAGCGTTAACCGCAGCGGTAGCGAGTAAATCTAGGACGGGGAGGGGATTAGCAAATGCAGCCGCAGCAACTATCCATTGATTTTGCTCGATTAGGGGCAATGCTCGATCGGATCTGACGGTATTTAGAGCAGTTTTAGCCGTGGTTTGGACTCCAGCGACTTGACGATAAGTAGTTGCCCACAGGAGTTTTTCGCCTTCGGTGGCGAGGATATTTGTTAGTTGCTGGTTGAGGCTGGAGATGTCTACAGGGAGTGTTTCTAAAGTTTCCAGGCTGCTACCATCTGTCTGGATCTTGCGAACTTTAATTGGGGTGGGTGCGGTACTTGTGCTGACAACATCTGCGGCTGCCAGTGTCCCTGTAACGGTAGATTGCAGTTTCTGAAGAATTAGGCTACGTTCGTCAGGTAAATATCGATCGACTTGATTGAGCAATAATACTACTCGTTGATTCGCTTGGTGCAATTCGGTGATGTATCGATATTCAGTCGCGGTGAGATCGCCATTGGTGAGAAATAAAACTAAATCAGCATTGCTGGTAAGTTGCTTGGCTGTCAACTCGGTTGCATCACTTTCAGCACCACTCGTAAATAGGGCGGGTATTTTGATGTATTTGAGTGGTGCAGTAGATGGAACTGGTGTTGTGGTTAAGAGCTTGAGTAAACTGTTTTTGCCAACTCTTTGTCCGCCAGTAATGGCAATTTGTCGATCGAGTCTAGTAGAATTGGTCTGAACTTGAGCTAATTCTTGACGTAGTTTAGCAATCTGAGGTGACTCTGGACTTTCGATCGTCAGTTGATTAATTACTAATTCTACCTGGCTGAGAGCTTTGTCTAGTGTGGCTTGATCGATCTCAATTTTACCTACAGATACTTTTGCCTGACTACCGCGCCGACTGTACCACCAATAGCCACCGCCAGCAGCAATCGCCCCCAATGCAACCAAATCGCCCACACCAGGCAGGCTGTGAGACACACTATCTAAACCCCATAAACCCAGTGTCAAGCCAATGCCACCGACTAAAAGCGGACGTTGCAATACCGTATTCATAGATGTCTCCTGTTCAGCCACTGCTAACAAATTACAATGCTCACCTCTTAGCCTACCCGATCTTGTCAATCTCGATCGAGCGGAATCCCGAATCATCTCAGTAGCTCAATCTACAAGATGTTCTCGTAACGTGTAGGTTCTCAATTGATTGACGGACAGGACAATAGAGTCATAAGTTATGAGATAGTTCGGAAACAGTAGAATCCTAGTATGTCTGAAGCAGTTTTAACAGGTCGGGTTGCGTTAGTTACAGGCGTAAGTCGGCGCAAAGGAATTGGCTTTGCGATCGCCCAAAAACTCGCTGTAATGGGTGCTAATGTGTTCATTCATTCTTTCGCGCCCTATGATGCCGATCGAGAGTGGGGAGCCGATCCTGATGGCATTCCAGCACTAATCGCTGAACTTCAGACTCATGGGACAAAAATTGCTCATGCAGAAGGCAACTTTCTCGATCCATTAGTGCCCCAACAACTAATAAATGCTGCTGTTAGTGAATTTGGACACATTGATATTTTGGTGGCAAATCATACTTACAGTACCTTAGGAAATTTGGAAGAACTTACTGCTACTCAAATTGACACCCACTTTCAAGTCAACGTGCGGGGGACATTATTATTAACCCAAGCTTTTGCCAACCAACATCACAATAGCAGTGGTGGACGAGTCATATTGCTAACTTCAGGGCAACATCTCACGCCGATGCCGACGGAGCTTGCTTATGTTGCTTCCAAAGGTGCAATTCATCAACTGACGATGAGTTTGTCGGCTCATCTAATTCCACGGGGAATCACCGTAAATACGGTCAATCCTGGTGCTACTGATACAGGCTGGGCAGATGGTGAACTATATGAATTTATTCGTGCCGCCAACCCCCAAGGGCGATGGGGCGAACCAGAAGATGCAGCTCGGTTAATTGGTTGGTTGGCGACAGATGATGCTCAATGGATGACAGGGCAAATTCTCAATTCTAACGGTGGTGGCTATTGAACTAGTAATAGCCTGTCGAACTAAAACTTAATTACCAAGTTTTACTCCTTGATAGTAGTGGGATAATATACTGGTATATTTTATGCCTTGTTGAGCCATTTTATAAGCTCCCCATTGACTCATTCCCAGTCCGTGTCCATAACCCCGTCCAGTGAAGGTAAATCCGGTGGGGGTGGGCGTGATCACAAAGCGCAGACTGCGGAGTTTGAGTGCGGTTCGCACTTTACTACCTCGCAATATTTCGGAAGTATCGCCATCGATTTTGAGACTGACGACGCTACCAAATTGGGTTGTTCGATCGGGTGCGATCGATTTGATATTATTAATCTTCAGACTCTGACTCAGCTCGTTAGTAGTAAAGGTCTTCGTCCACTCGGCTCCGGGCGTACCTGCATCATCATCGGCTACTCCACGTAAGTATGGCTCCCGACTAGTCCAAATATCTTCGACATTCTCTGTATGCCCGCCTGAAGCCGAGTGAAAGGCAGCTAAGATTGGCTTGCCTTGGTAGGTCATAATTTGACCAAGAGTAGCCTTAACAGCCGCTTGAGTGGTGTTTGCTTCACTAGATAAGCCCCGATATACTTGGCTGGCTTGGGTGCTATCGACATCGAATGGTTTTTGACTGGTAGATTGGCTGCGGTAGAGGGCATAAGTACGAGCGGCGACTGCTTGGGCTTTAAGAGCTTCAGCCGGAAAATTTGTGCTCATTTCCGCGCCTAAGACGCTGTAGAGATATTGTTCGAGATCAACATAATTGACGGCGAGGAGTTGGTTTCCATCAGAAATTACCCGTACAGATCCGCGATACCAACGATCTCCAATCCAGATATAGCCATCCTGCTGCGGTTGGACGAAGAATTGGGTAACTTGAGTTTCACCGATTTTGATACCACCGTTACTTGATTGAGCGGTTAAACCTTGTTGTGGTTGCAGTTCACCGATTTTTTTACCATTTTCATCACTGATGATGGCAGTTGTGGAAGTGCCGATTTTTACTTCTGAGATTTTTTGGGCAACTGCAACCCGTAATTGAGCTGCTTGAGCTGGAGCTAGGCTAATTAGTAGCCACAGGAAAAAGGTCAGGTATTTGGCGGAAGTTGACATGATTGGGACGGGGTTAGTTTGCTGTTGTCGATTTAAGCACAATTTAGATGATAGTCGGAGGCGTAAATTGAATCGATCGCGATCGATCTGGGGGACTATTCCGTTACAATTGATTGGCAATCAGTGCTTATACACAACTGACCCTAATTGTGGCCAGTTGTTGCATCAAAATTTAGAAGTTAATTGGTTCGATCGAAACATTACCCTAAATCTTTCAGTCTTCAAATCTTTATCCCCTAATTGAACGTTGTGACGAACATTCCCCCTCTTGACCTCAAACGCCAGTATCAAGCGATTGGAGCTGATGTCAGTGCAGCGGTATTAGAAGTTTTAGCTTCAGGTGCCTACATTGGTGGCTCGGTGGTGCAGAGCTTTGAGCAGCAATTTGCCAACTATGTCGGTACAACTGATTGTATCGGTTGCAATTCTGGTACCGACGCGCTGTATTTAGCTCTAAGAGCCATGAAAATTGGTGCTGGGGATGAAGTGATTACCACGCCGTTTACATTCATTGCGACAGCGGAAACGATCAGCGAAGTGGGCGCAACCCCAGTATTTGTCGATATCGATCCGACTACTTACAATCTCGATCTCCAGCAACTAGCTGCGGCAATTACTCCCCGCACTAAGGCGGTGATGCCCGTCCATTTATTTGGTAATCCCCTAGATATGACTGAGCTGATGTCGATCGCCACTCAGCATAATATCATTGTGATCGAAGACTGTGCCCAAGCTACAGGTGCTAAGTGGAACGGCAAACAAGTCGGTAGCATCGGTCATTTTGGCTGCTTTAGCTTCTTTCCCACCAAAAATCTGGGAGCTTGTGGTGATGGTGGGGCAGTTACCGTCAATGATGCCGCCCTAGCAGCGGATCTACGGATGTATCGCGAGCATGGTAGTCGCCAACGATACTATCATGAAGCGATCGGCGTAAATAGTCGCCTCGATGCGATTCAAGCAGCAGTACTTCAGGTAAAACTCCAACATCTTGACACCTGGAACCAGCAAAGATCCGTAGTTGCAGCACGTTATCAAAAATTACTCGCCAACGTGCCGAATATTATCACCCCACAACCGACTCCTGGCGGTGAATCTGTCTGGAATCAATACACGATTAGAGTCGTTGCTCCTGAAGGAGTGGATGCAGCATCTCATCGCGATGCAGTCCGCGCCAAATTAATGGAAGCTGGTGTAATCTCGATGATCTATTATCCTCTTCCCTTACATTTGCAGGCAGTATATCAACATCTAAATCTACCTAATGGTAGCTATCCCGTCACTGAAATAGTCAGCAATCAGGTACTATCCCTGCCGATGTTCCCCGAAATTACACCAGAGGAACAGCAGCGGGTAGTATATGCGTTGAAAGATGCGATCCTCTAATTGAAGAATGGAATCCAACATTCCTAGAGCGTTGGGTTTCATTCTTCAACCCAACCTACAATCTTTCGACTTTCTAAGGTGATTTACTGGGTGTTGTCGCTGGAGTTTTAGCAGGAGTTCCGGCTGGAACTGGCTGCGATAGCGGATCGGGATTTACTTGTGTTGGGGGTGTCACAACACCTGCGGGTGGATTTACTGCTCCAGGTATCGACTGTGGAGTTGCAGGCGCAACTTGATATGGAGTATAGGGATTTACGCCCTGATAGGGATTGTAGGGGTATCCAGGTGGCGTTATGAGGACGGGCGGAGTGGGGGCGATGGTATTTGATGGTAGAGTGGCTAATGCTACCCGATCGCCAGCAACACCTCTGAGGGCATCTAGAACTTCGACGACTTTATTGTAACTGACTTGTTTTGACGCATACAAAACGATCGAGCTATTTGGTCGCGCTTGGCGATACTGCTTGACTGCTTCGATCAATTGCCCAGGCACCAGCATCGGTTGCTGTTCGAGAAATAGTTGTCCAGCTTCATTGAGACTAACCATCAATAATTCTCGCGCGGCTGGGGCACCACTAGTCGCCTTGGGAATATCGACATTGATTGCTTGCTGTCTGGCTACCTGTAGTCCAGCCAATAAAAAGAATGTCAAAATGCAAAAGATGATATCAATCAGCGGCACTAGCTCGATTCTTGGTTCTTCGTTGATATTTCCAGGATTTATCTTCATGAGTAGGCTTTAGGTTTTAGGCTTTCAGTTCAGCTTACTTCGGCTATCGCTCTGCTAAGGCAGACGCTACGCGAACAGTACGAGCCGCTCACTGACCGACTTTAGGTTTTGGAGTCTACCGAAGAGTCTTAAATTTGGTATCATCCTCTATAATTAGATACTAAATTATAGACCAATAGCTCTATATCCCGATTATTAGCGTAGTCTCTTAGTATGAGCATCGAATAACGTGCAAATCACCTTTCTTGGCACATCTTCTGGTGTTCCCACTCGATCGCGCAATGTTTCTAGTATCGCACTCAATCTGCCACAACGGGCGGAAGTGTGGTTATTCGATTGCGGTGAAGCTACTCAGCATCAATTATTGCGGTGCGATGTCAAAATTAGTCAGATTCGACGGATATTTGTGACCCATTTGCATGGCGACCACATTTTTGGATTGATGGGATTGTTGGCGACATACGGGATGGCGGGAAGTCCAGATCGGATCGATATTTATGGTCCTAAGGGGTTGGATGAATATCTACGAGCGTGTCAAAAGTATTCTTATACTCATCTACATTACCCGATTAAGGTACACACGATCGAGCCTGGAATTGTGCATCGGGAAGCAGATTTTACGGTTACATGTATTCCGCTCAAACATAAGGTACCTGCTTATGGTTATCGGGTGAGTGAGACTGATAAAACTGGTAAATTTGACTTGGAAAAAGCCAAGCAATTGGGCATTCCATCTGGCCCAATCTATGGCAAGTTAAAAAATGGTGAAGTGGTAACTTTGCCCGATGGCACAGTTATTAATGGTCGAGATCTCTGTGGCGAAACGGAAATTGGACGCAAGTTTGTCTACTGTACAGATACAGTATTTTGTGAGAATTCGATCGAACTGGCTGAAGATGCTGATGTCTTAATTCATGAATCTACTTTTGCCCATCAAGATGCAGAGATGGCTTTCGATAGGCTGCATTCTACTTCGACGATGGCAGCTCAAGTTGCTTTGGGTGCAAGCGTAAAAGAATTAATTCTGACCCATTTTAGTCCGCGTTATATGCCTGGAAATGCGATCGTTTTGGATGATTTATTATCTGAGGCAAGAGCCATTTTTCCGAACACAAAAATGGCGTACGATCTGATGACCCATGAAATCCCACGGCGAATTATTTAAAACGAGCATCTGTAAGGGCGGGTGTCTTGTCGTTTTTTTATTCGGGGGGAACCCGCCCTCGCCCACAATCAACATTCAGACCGGATTCAATACTTTCGCTGCTGGTGAGGTTGGGCGGGTTTGTTTGCGAATTACTATTAAAAGCAAATATTTCTAGCATAAACCCGCCCCTACAGATCTGTGACTGGTTACTGCATGGTTGCAATGATCACCGTGATATTGTCGCTGCCACCATGTTGTTTTGCAGCATCAATTAGAGCTTGAGCTGCAAGT
>CASBPY010000157.1 GCA_949127675.1 Synechococcales cyanobacterium PMM_0072 | reverse complement strand
CCCTGCGATTTGTTAAACTGGATCAGGCTTTAGGTTTACGCAGACTCATGTAAACTTCGATCTTGCTTTCCCACGGTGACATGTATGCTTGACGTAAAGCCTATTTTGGCTCAACAATCGATGGTAAATTCTACCCATTATCCAGTGATGGTGATTGGTGGCGCAGAAGATAAGGTGAATGGCTGCGGCATCTTAACCGCCTTCTTTCAAAGTGCAGGCGGGAAAAAAGCGACAATCGGCATCGTACCCTGTGCATCCCAAGAACCGAGTGTTGTGGGTGACAGGTATTACCAAATCTTCAAGGGGATGGATGCTAAACAAGTAGAGATCCTGGATATTCGTCAGCCCAAAGAATGTGATGAATCCCGCTGGTTGAATACTTTAGCCGACTGTACGGGGATTTTCTTTACTGGCGGCGATCAGATGCGACTATGCGATTTGCTAGGTAGTAGCAAGTTTATGGCAGCTATTCAAGCACGAATTCACTCTGGCGATCTCGTATTTGCAGGTACCAGTGCGGGTGCTGCGATTGTTGGTGAACGGATGATTTCAGGCGGGATTAGTGGTGAATCGCCAAATCGATCGTTAGTAGACTTGACTGATGGGTTAGGGATTTTTCCAGAGTTACTGGTGGATCAACATTTTCACAACCGCAATCGAATGGCGAGATTGATGAGTGCGATCGCCGCTAATTCTGATAAATTAGGGATTGGCATTGATGAAGATACTTGTGCGGCTTTTAATGATGATGGCACTTTTGAAGTTATCGGCAAGGGGACGATTACGATTATCGATCCAGGTAAATTAACCCATACAAATTATCCAGATTCTAGTCAAACTTCACCGCTGAGTCTGCATAATCTCACAGTACATGTCTTGAGCCAAGGCGATCGATATGACTATCAAACTCGCACTGTCATGTCAGCGGATAGCTAAAGATTTATTCGATCGTTCACGACCAAATTGATTAGTGTATCTGTCAATACAGAATCAGCGATTTGATTTGAAATTTACTTAGATCAGATCTTTTCAGCCACTTGCTAGATTATTGATTTAGCATCACAGGGTAAGATTAGATTTCAGGTTGCGATTGACTTTTTGTTTAATCAGCTAGAACTTTCTCCATCATTATGAAAATCCTCCAAACTCAAACGCTGCGCGGCCCCAATTACTGGAGCATTCGTCGATCGAAGCTCATTCTCGTGCGGCTAGATTTGGAGGATCTGGCAGACAAACCGTCAGATACTATTCCAGGCTTTTACGATAGTCTGGTGGCGGTTTTGCCCAGTCTGGAGGAGCATTATTGTTCTCCTGGATGCAAGGGGGGATTCCTCAGTCGGGTGCGAGAAGGGACGATGATGGGGCATATTCTAGAGCATGTGGCGTTGGAGTTACAAACCCTCGCCGGAATGCCTGTGGGGTTTGGGCGGACTCGTGAGACAGTGAGTTTGGGCACTTATCAAGTTGTGGTTGAGTACCAGTTGGAAACAGCGGGGCGGTATGCGGTTAGAGCTGCGCTGCGGCTGTGCGAGAGTATTGTCGAGACGGGGACGTATCCCAATTCTGAATTGGAAAAGGATTTGGCTGATTTAGTCAAGATGCGGACGGATGCGACGTTGGGCGCGAGTACTGAAGCGTTGGTAAAGGAAGCCCAAATGATGGGGATTCCCTGGATTCATCTGGAGACGTGCGATATTTTTCAGCTTGGTTATGGCAAGCATCAGCAGCGGATTCAGGCTGCGTTGACTTCCCTCACCAATATTCTGGGGGTAGAGCTGGCTTGTGACAAGGAAAAAACCAAGAAAATCTTGGCGGGGATGGGCGCGCCTGTGCCGTTGGGAATGACAATTTATTCCTTTGGTGAATTAGAAGATGCGATCGACAGGCTCGGATATCCAATTGTGATTAAGCCGTTAAATGGTAATCATGGGCGGGGAATTACGATTGATATTAAGGATTGGGAGCACGCTGGTATCGGTTACGATCGAGCACGAGAGATTTCTAAGGGCGTAATTGTTGAGCACTTTTATCAGGGTAGAGATCATCGGATTTTGGTCGTCAATCATCAGGTGGTGGCGGTAGCCGAACGGGTACCAGCTCATGTGGTGGGCAATGGAGTGGACACGATTTCGAGATTAGTCGATCTGGAAAACCAAGATCCGCGCCGTGGTGATGGTCATGATAATATGCTGACCAAAATCGAACTCGATGATTCCACGGCGGAAATGTTGAACAATCAAGGTTTTAGTCTGAATACGATTTTGCGATCGGATGAGGTTTGTTATCTCCGCGCAACGGCTAATCTAAGTACAGGTGGGATTGCGATCGATCGGACTGATGAGATCCATCCTGATACCGTCTGGCTAGCTGAGAGAGTATCGCGGATTATCGATCTGGACGTAGCTGGAATCGATGTGATTACCACCGATATTACCAAAACCCTCGCCGAAGTAGATGGCACGATCGTCGAAGTCAATGCGGCACCTGGCTTGCGGATGCACATCTCACCCAGTGAAGGGGTGGGGCGAAATGTAGCTGCGCCGATTCTCCAGATGCTATTCCCCCCTGGAACGACTGCGCGGATTCCGATTGTGGCAATTACAGGTACAAATGGGAAAACTACCACCACGCGACTTATCGCCCATATTTTCAGTCAGGTGTATGATAGCGTCGGCTTTACCACTACTGATGGGATTTATATTGGCGATCGATTAATCGAAAAAGGTGATACTACCGGACCCCAAAGTGCCCAAATGATTCTCCAAGATCCGACGGTGGATATTGCGATCTTAGAGACAGCACGGGGCGGAATATTGCGATCGGGTTTAGCCTTCCAACATTGCGATGTGGGGGTAGTATTAAACGTCGCCGCCGATCATTTAGGCTTGGCTGATATTGAAACCATCGATCAATTAGCTAGAGTCAAAGGAGTAATTGCTGAAACCGTCCATCCCGATGGTTATGCCGTGCTTAATGCCGACGACGAAAGAGTTGCGGCAATGGCCAAGGATGTGCCTGGAAAAGTGGCCTACTTCTCGATGAACCCAGATCATCCATTAGTCCGCTCTCATGTCCAACGGGGCGGAATTGCGGCAGTCTACGCCGACGAGTACCTGACTATTTTGCAACAAGATTGGGTACATCGAATCGAGAAAGTCGAGCGCGTCCCCCTCACTCTTGGTGGACGGGCACCATTTATGATTGCCAACGCCCTCGCTGCCTGTCTAGCTGCCTTTGTTCAAGGAGTTAGCACAGAACACATTCGCGCCGCTTTACGCAGCTTCAAAGCCTCTGTATCCCAGACTCCAGGGCGAATGAATCTATTTAATATGGGTCGCTATCACGTTCTAGTAGACTATGCCCACAATCCCGCCGGATATGCGGCTGTGGGTAGCTTTGTCAACAACTGGGCTGGCTCGGCAATTGGAGTCATCGGGGGACCAGGAGATCGCCGAGACGAGGATTTAATCGAACTGGGTAAGCTTTCAGCGACATTCTTCGATCAAATCATCGTCAAAGAAGATGACGATAATCGTGGTCGCCCCTGGGGTGACACCGCCGAATTAATTGTTCAAGGGATCGAGCAAGTCGTAACAGAAAAACCAGTCCCCCACACAATTATGCTCAATGAAGCTGAAGCGATCGAATGGGCATTAGACAACGCTCCAGACAATGGATTAGTCGCAATTTTCCCCGATAATGTCAGTCGGGCAATTGGCTTAATTATGGCTCGAAATCCGATTTCTGATGATCCAGAAGCCACAATTTCAGTAGAGTTAAAGTCCGATAATTTACCAATCTTAGATCCAGTTTCGGCGGGTAATAATGGTACCCATCGGCTCAAATAGATTAATCGAAAATCGGCGGATATCGGAGTACCCGCCGACTTGATGACGAACTGCTTAAAAAGTTGTATCTTGATCGATATAGGTCAGTATAGGTTCAGAAGTTCATGCAAGCAGAATACCGCCAGCGTCGGGAACAGTTAATGGCAAAAATCGGTAATGGTACCGCAATTTTTGGGAGCGCACCGATGGCTGTAATGCACAATGATGTTGAATATGTTTATCGCCAAGAGAGCGACTTCTATTATCTGACTGGCTTCAACGAACCCAATGCTGTCGCCGTGATCGCCCCTCATCACCCCGAACACAAGTTCGTGATCTTTGTCCAGCCTAAAGAGCGGGAAAAGGAAATCTGGACGGGATATCGGGTGGGGATTGAAGCAGCTAAAGCTGAATATGGTGCAGACGAAGCCTACTTGATTAGCGAACTCGACGAAAAGCTGCCTCAATATCTAGAAAAAGGCGATAAAATCTACTATCACATGGGGCGTGACGAGCAGCTCAACAATAAAGTCATTACCCATTGGCAAAGATTGCTCAGATCCTATGGTAAGCGAGGGACTGGACCGATCGCGATCGAAGATCCCTTCCTGACTCTCCACCCCCTGCGGATGATCAAAAGTCCCGCTGAATTAGATTTAATGCGGGAGGCTGCCCGAATTGCAGCTATCGCCCACAACCACGCCCGCAAATTTGCCAAACCAGGCGTGAATGAATACGAAATCGAAGCCGAAATCGAATATATCTTCCGCAAACATGGTTCGATGGGAGTAGCATACCCTTCGATCGTCGCCACTGGATCGAATGCCTGTGTATTGCACTATATCGAAAATAATAGTGTCCTCAAAGATGGCGACTTGCTGCTGATTGATGCAGGTTGTGCTGTTGGCTATTACAACTCCGACGTTACTCGGACTTTCCCCGTCAATGGTAAATTTACCAGTGAGCAGAAAATCATCTATGAACTAGTGCTAGATGCTCAAATGGCGAGTATCGAACAAGTCAAACCAGGCACTACCTGGAAAGATTTCCACCATACTTCTGTCCAGATTATCACCGAAGGTTTAGTTCAACTCGAACTGCTCACAGGTGATGTTGATACCTTGATTGAAGAAGGTAAATATAAAAACTTCTACATGCACGGTACTGGACACTGGCTGGGATTGGATGTTCACGATGCCGGAATTTACATGCACGGTGCCGAAAGTTGGTATCAATTCCAACCTGGCAATGTTATTACCGTCGAACCTGGGATCTATATCTCACCAGATATCGAAGCGGCGGAGGGACAGCCAACTATTGATGATTGCTGGAAAGGAATTGGGGTGAGAATCGAGGATGATGTGTTGGTTACGGCGACAGGAAATGAGGTGTTGACTGCTGCTGTGCCGAAGTTTGTGGAAGACATCGAGTGCTAACAATTTTAGTTAAATGATTGGAAGGATCTGTCTCTCTAAGAGATCGGTAATGTAAAGCGAAACACCGAACCCATCCCTGGAGTACTTTCGACCTCAATTTTACCGCCGTGGAGTTCAACTAAACGTTTGGTAATTGCCAACCCAATCCCACTCCCACCCGTATTGGCATCTCTGGAAGGATCGGCTCGCCAAAACCGCTCAAATACTTTGGGTAAATCATCCGGTGTCATCCCAATTCCGGTATCTGCTACTGCCACCCAGACACTATCCCTATTCGTACCAGCATGAATTGTCACGGTACCATTATGAGTATATTTAATTGCATTACTCAAGAGATTGATCAGGATTTGCTTGAGTCGATCGCAATCTACATATACAGATGGTAGATCCCTTGGGATTTGAACTTGTAATTGGCAATTAGCCTGAAGACTAACCGCAGTAAATGTCATCACGACACCCTTGAGTACGGACGGCAGCGCAACGCTTTCCAGTTGTAAGGGTAGATATCCAGCTTCTACCCGTGCTAATTCGAGTAAATTATTCACCAACCGCATTAACCGTTCGGTTTCGGCTTGGATTTGGGCTTGAATATCGGGAGTAAAAGTCGTCATGCCGACGGCAATCATTTCCAGATAACCATGAATAACCGTAATTGGCGATCGCAATTCATGTGCCAAATCGCTAATTAATTCCTGTCGTCTTTCTTCTACTCCTTGGAGACTATTTGCCATCGTATTGAAACTCACCGCCAAGCGGTTGATTTCTGGTACTGCAATTGACGGAATCCGCGCATTGAGATTTCCCTCGGTAAATTCTTGCACTACTCGCTCCATTCGTTGGAGTGGGGTTAAAATCATTCTCCCCGTCAGCCAAGTGACGACAATCGCGCTCAAACTTGAGACAATAATTGCGATCCAACCATCGTGGAAGTTAGTGTTAAAGACTATGCTACTTATGGTAATTGTTACTACCCCAATTAACATTACGAATAAGTGGGAGACTAACAGGCGAAGCTGTAAATTTAATGGTAGGGCAAGATTCAACATGCTACTCTCCATCGGCAAAGCTATAACCAATTCCTGGTGCTGTTTTAATAAACTGTGACTTATCAAAGCTATCTGTGCGACTTCCACAGAGCTTTTGGCGCAATCGCTTGATATAAGCATCAACAATTCGTTCGTCGCCATGATAATCATCTCCCCAGACTAATTCTAGAAGTTGAGCGCGACTCCAAATCCGCCCTGGACGATGTGCCATTGTTTCCAATAGGTTAAATTCCAGCAGTGTGAGTTTGAGCTGCTCTGTTGTCCCATTGGGATACTCAATCGACACCTCTCGATTATCTTTATTAATTGTCAGGTGTTTAGTTTTGATAATTTCGTTAGGACTACTTTGTTGGCGAATATCCCGTCGGAGTAGAGCGCGTAACCTTACTGTCAGTTCGATCGGACTGAATGGTTTGGGCATATAGTCATCCGCACCTGTAGAAAAGCCAATAATTCGATCGATCTCCTGGGCTTTCGCTGTCAACATCATAATGTAGGGATCTTTACTGCCGAGTCTACTGGAATGGCGGATGTGGGTACAGAGATCCAATCCATTCATCCCTGGCAACATCAAATCTAAAATCACTACATCTGGTTGATATTGGCGAAAGCTATTTAAGCCAGCTTCACCATCATGGGCAACGTGACAAATGTAGCCTTCACTTTCGATGCAAGTCCGAATTAGCTTGGCAACATTGATTTCATCTTCTACGACTAAAACAGTTGTCATGATTAGATCCTTAGTAGCTAGATATTGATGATACCTCAGCCAGATACTAGTAGTTTGATATCTAATTATTTATTAATCCAAGTTGTTGAAGAGCAGTCATATTTTAGAGGTAAATTTTCTTATTCTAGTCATATTACTACTTTATACTGAGATTAATCAAACCAAACTGCCCTGTGTTTTAGATCGTGTCCTTTAAACAACTAAACATAAAAATCCCTGCTCAAGAACTAGAGATTTTGAAAGCTTTTGGTGAAAAAATGAAATGAACAGAACAAGTATCATTAGAGCATTTATTCGATCACTGCAATCTAAAATCCAACAATCTATCTGACTTATTAAATAGATAATGAACGATCTGCGATCAATGGTGAGAATTTTAATCGAAGATATCAAGCTTATGCTGATACCAAATCGATTCGATCCAATTAATATTAGGAGTTGGGGACTATCTAAGTCGGTGATTGGATTATTAAGTCGCGATCCTGATTTGGTATCTCGTCTCGATCGAGTGCGTCAGTGTCGATTATTTTCACCTAAATATCAACCTAACACGATCGAAGTTTTTTACGATGATACCTGTTGGATTAAGTCTGTTGACGGACGAATTATTTATCATAAAATACTGATTAAGAAATTCATTCCGACAGTAATTGAGGTCAGATTTGATGGAGAGATCGCCATGTTTTCGATCGATTCGGAAATGATTGTCGATCGAACTGTTAATTCTGCACCTCTCCTTGCTTTGCTTGGTACTGATGTCTCCTCAGTAATTTAAGCGATTTGGGAATAGTTAGTTTGTCTTCCCTATTTCCAGATCGGCGATTGGATGATTTTTATCTCCGGCTAGATCTTCCATACTTTCTATCCTTAATTAGCTTAGAAATTAAATAAACTAGCACTGCTAAATTAATTAGTAAAATAATTATCTTGACGATCGAGATTCCTGTAGTAATCTCATAGAGTTCAGGAAAAATACCGATACCAACTAAAATCAGCACTAAAATCTCTGCCCACTCTTGTTGATACCATAAGCCAACAGCTTCGATCGTCGTTACAATGGCATAGATTAGCACCGCCACTCCTGTAAATTCAACTGTTTTTGGACTGAGAACTGTCAATTTAGTAAGGATAAATCTAATCCATTCTCGATTACCAGTTAAGGAAGACTGTCTAGCAAAATTTAGTAAAACATCTCGATCTTTAAATGTTAATAGCAATCCAATTGAGGTCAACAGTAATAAAACTGCCATTAGACCTTTATACGTAATAATCGCTAATAGGATTTTAGTTCTTTTGGGAGGACGAGACATATCAAGAAAAGGGGTGGGAAAATTGAAACCTAAATTTGAGTAGCTAAGTTACGATTGGTTATTGGCTGAATGGAATTTATTCTAACTGAAAACATAGATCCCCTTAAACAGATAATTTTAATGAGTGAAGAAATAGGTTCTGGCTTTTGTATGAGTAAGTATTACTAGTCAAGTAGTAAGAATATGTTCTTGCTACTTATTTTTACGATCGAATCCGATCGATTAGTGAAAATTTCGGAGAGCGAGGTGACAGGAGTCAGTGGAACAAAGCCAGATCGTGACCTTTGCAGGATGTGTAAGTAAAAATCTATCGAATAAATTCGAGTGGTTGGGGTGGCGTTCTTATGTTCTTTGCCATTGCTACTATTTTTATGTAAAGGTGGTGGTAAAACACCAGCAGCTCACTAACTCCAAAGCCAGTAGATTTTCGGCGGATCGTCCATCCAGATTACTTCGATACTGATAAACTTTCAGATTGCTTTGAAGCTTTTTTACCTGCTAATTTACTGCGGAAACCCTCCATATAGGTATAAATTACAGGTGTTAAATACAGCGTCAATATCTGCGAGAACACCAATCCACCAACAACAGCCATCCCTAGCGGACGACGCGCTTCCGAACCAGAACCCGTGCCTAAAGCGATCGGCAGTGTGCCAATTAACGCCGCCATCGTGGTCATCATAATCGGGCGAAATCTGACCAGGCAAGCTTCGTAGATTGCGGGGAGTGGCAGCATTCCGTCAGTACGTTGGCGTTCGATCGCAAAATCTACCAACATAATCCCGTTTTTCTTGACAATCCCAACTAATAGAATAATCCCAATAAACGAATAGAGATTTAATTCCACATTGAAGATTAGCAGCGTTAATAATGCCCCAAATCCGGCTGATGGTAAGCCCGACAGAATCGTAATTGGGTGAATAAAATCCTCGTAGAGAATGCCCAAAATTAGATAAATTACTACGATCGAAACCAATAGTAACACACCTAGATCTTTGAATGAATCAGCAAATACTTGCGCCGCCCCTTGAAAACTCGTAGTCATCGTCGAAGGTAAAATTTCTGCTGCTACTTGCTTAATCTTCTGCGTTGCATCGCTGAGAGAGGTACCTGGCAATGTATCGAAGGAAACAGTCGTCGAGGGGAGTTGGGAGAGGTGATTGACGGTTAAGGGGCCGACTGTGGGCACGATTTGGGAGATCGTACTCAACGGGATAACCTTACCACCACTGGCTTGAATATAGAGCGAGGCGAGGGCACTAGGATCGCGCTGATACTCAGGTTTGAGTTCTAAGACGACGGTGTATTGATTATTGGGAGTATAAATAGTCGAAACTTGCGCCGAACCGTAAGCATTGCCTAGGGTATGCTGAATCTGGGATGCGGTAATTCCTAAACTGGCAGCTTTTTGATTATCTACACGGACTTCGATTTGAGGGGTTTTGAGTTGAAGATCGCTATCGACACCGCGCAATCCTGGTAAGGCTTGAACGCGATCGACTAAAATCGGCAAATACTTTCGCAGATCTTCAAGATTTAAACTCTGTAAGCTAAACTGGTACTGAGAATTCGTCTGTTGTCCGCCGATCGGAATTGCCGCCGGAGCGCGGAGGAATGCACTAATACCTGCAACGCGCCGCAGTTTGGGCGTGAGAGCTTGAATGATGCCCTCGGCGTTGGGTTCGATCGTCTTGGGATTAGTTTTAGTTGGCGGGTAAGCTGTCCGTTTATCACGGGGTTTGAGCCGAATCGTAATCCGTCCAGAATTAACCGAAGCATTTGGCCCACTCGCGCCGACGGTAGAATTAAGTGCGGCAATATTCGGATCTTTGCGGAGAATATCGACAATTTGCTGTTGATGACGCAACATATCATCGAAGGAAATATCCTGTGCGGCTTTGGTATTCGCTGTCAATTGTCCGGTGTCTTCGGTAGGAATAAATCCCTTGGGGACGACAGTAAATAAGTACACTGTTAGTACTAACAGCAGCACCGAGACAATTAACGTCACTGGACGATATTTCAAGACGGGATCGAGTGTCCATTTATATCCAGCCAATAACCAATCGAAGCCGCGTTCGGTGATCCTGTACAAAAAATTGGGTGGGCGGCGACGGTTGGTAGATTTGAGTAAGCGGCTACAGAGCATCGGTGTGAGCGTGAGCGAGACAAATCCCGATACCAGAATCGCCACGCAAATCGTAATCGCAAACTCATGAAATAATCGCCCGATTAAGCCACCCATGAAGATAATCGGGATGAACACGGCGACGAGGGAAAGTGTCATCGAGACGATCGTAAACCCAATTTCCCGCGAACCTTTGAGGGCGGCTTCCATTGGCGGTTCGCCCATTTCCCGATGGCGGATGATATTTTCCAATACGACGATCGCATCATCCACCACAAAGCCAACAGAGAGCGTCAACGCCATCAGAGATAAGTTATTCAGCGAAAACTTCGCCATGTACATCGCTGCAAACGTCCCAATAATCGCGATCGGTAGTGCTAAACTCGGAATAATCGTCGCTGTGACATCCCGCAAGAACAGGAAAATCACCATGACAACTAAGGCGATCGATAGTACCATCGAAAATTTCACATCATCGATCGAAGCCCGAATCGAGAGGGATCGATCGTAAAAAATCCCCAACTTAATGGCTTGAGGAACTTGAGCCTGAAGACTCGGTAGCATCGCTTTGACAGCATCCACGATCTCCACCGTATTCGCCCCTGGTTGCGGCTGTACCGCTAACACGATCGATGGTTGATTTACCACCTTCGTCTGGCTGGAATTATCCGTCAACCGATTCGTCACCTTATTGTTCTGGATATCATCACTGACTTGTCCGACATCCTTCAGCCGCACGGCTGCGCCATTTTGATAGCTGATAATCAGATTGCCAAATTCACTGGCATTATTGAGCTGTCCATTCGTACCGATGAGATAACTCTTATCCTCACCAGACAGACTACCTACAGGTAAATGCACGCTCCCCTGTTGAATTGCCGTTGCCACTTTATCGATGCCAATTCCCTTGGCGGCTAAAGCATTTGGATCGAGTTGCACCCGCACCGCATATTGTTTCTGCCCATAAACTTGTACCTGCGCCACCCCACTAATCATCGAAATCGGTTGCGCCAAGGTCACTTCCGCGTGTTCGTCAACAGTCGAAATTGGTAGGGTTTCGGAATAGAGATAGAGATATAAAATCGGCGAAACCGAAGGATTGACTTTTCGATAAGACGGCGGTTTCGGCATCCCCGCAGGTAACTGTCCCGCAGCCGCAGAAATCGCTGCTTGGACATCTTTAGCTACCGAAGCCACACTCCGGCTAAAGTCAAATTGCATCGAAATATTCGTGCTGCCCGTCGCACTGGTAGAGTTGAACGAATTTAGCCCCGCAATCTCGGTAAATTGCCGCTCTAAGGGTGCCGCAACCGCCGAAGCGATTGTTTCGGGGTTGCCACCTGGAAGGCTGGCAGAGACGCTAATAAACGGGTAATCGACATTGGGTAAAGCCGCGATCGGTAATGCCACATAACTAATCAACCCGAAGATGACGATTGCCAACATGACGAGGGTAGTCATGACGGGACGACGGATGAAGATTTCGGATAAATTCATGTGGTTACTCCCGATGGGAATGGTATCAATTCTCTTACAAGAGGCTTTTGCTTTTGCTGTTGGTGTTAGCCTGCCGTAGGCACGGTAAAGGCTCCGCCAACGAAGACTCATAATATCCAACCAGTATATTTTGCTTCACCGACGATCCGCCCGTGCCGTAAGTCACGATCGTCCAGATCGATGTTGTAAGAATATAGAACACTGAACTTAAATATCGAATCCTTGAAGTAGCACAAGTCGAGCGTTAGGGAACTGCAAACATATCATATGGAAATAGCGATTGAAACCCAGTCATCAAAATTTATCAGCGGTTAGGATTTACTTTAATCGATGCGTTAGATAACTGTTATCACTTGGAATACCTTGCACGATAGCCGATCGCGATCAAAAATGTCTCAAGATTTAAATCATCGCTTCAAATAAATAGACTAGGAGATACTTTAAATCGATGCCCCAAAGCTTTTGCTTGAGCTTTACTAATCGATCGTTTGCCATTAACTATTTCAGAAACTACTCCACTTGATGCTCCCATTATTTCCACTAAGTCTGATTGTCTTAAACCAGCCGAGTCCATAATATGTTGCAATATTTCATGAGGCGAAGATGCTGGAATTGAGTGTTGTTGAGATTCATATAGCTCGATTAAAGTGACGAGCAACTTGTAGATCTTCTTTTCTTCCAAAGATCGATCTTTTTTGAAATGCAAAGATTCTGTTAATGATAATAGACGCTGATATTCTTCTTCTGACTCGATCGCGCTAGGCATTGTTTGGGCGAGAAGATCGATATAAACAGTAGGGTTAAAAGTAAGGGTCATTTTTCCAATTATCCTTGTCATATTCTGCGTGGGTTAGGAAATACTTGTAATAAATAGTCCCGTCTTCATAATCAATACTAACAATTAGGCGATATGTATTTCCTTTAATATTAAAGACGGTGAAGTTGCCAACTGCATCAGCACTGGGGTAAATTTGTCGGACATCTTCTAAGCTTGTCCATTCGGCTGTTTTAACGATGTTATACCAAGCTTCGATCGGTTTATCAGCATCAGGATAGGTCGAAATATCCAGCCGAAGTTTGCTAATTGAGATTAGGTGCATTGTGCTTGTACGGCTGATATAAATCTATTCTCTCATTTTGAGAGAAATATGTCAATTTAAGTTACCTCTCTTTAACTGGCACCGAAACTCTTTGAGATTTACCCTCTTTCAACCGTTTCCGCCAAGCTTCCATATAAATGTAAAACACCGGAGTTAAATACAGCGTTAATACCTGCGAAAAGATCAATCCACCCACTACCGCAATCCCCAACGGACGGCGAGATTCCGAGCCAGCACCGAAACCGATCGCAATTGGTAATGTCCCCATCAAAGCTGCCATTGTTGTCATCATAATCGGGCGGAATCGAACCAGACAGGCTTGATAAATTGCGGTGGCTGGAGTAGTCCGGTTTTCGCGTTGTTCGACAATCGCAAAATCTACCATCATAATCCCGTTTTTCTTGACGATTCCCACTAGGAGAATGATGCCGATGAAGGAGTAAACATTCAATTCCACATGACAGATAATCAGGGTTAATAATGCTCCAAATCCTGCCGAGGGTAGTCCCGATAAAATTGTGATTGGGTGAATGAAATCTTCGTAAAGAATGCCCAGAATTAGGTAAATTACTAGAATTGCGATCGCCAACAAGATCCCCAAACTCGGCAATGAACTCTGGAAGACCTGACTCGCTCCTTTAAAGCTGGTGCTAATCGTGTCGGGAGCCGATTGGAGGAGTTGGTCGATCGATTGATTTGCCCCACCTAATGCTACACCTGGAGCCAAGTTATAAGAAATCGTCGCCGCATTCATCCGTCCCGCGTGGTTGATAATCAACGGAGCGGTGGTTTGGGAAATAGTGGCAAAGGTACTCAGGGGGACAACTTGACCGTTAGTAGAGGTAACGTAGAGGGAGAGCAGGGCGTTGGCATCTGTTTTATATTTAGGATCGAGTTCCAAGATGACTTGATACTCATTTGTCGCGCCGTAAATCGTTGAAACTTGATATGCACCGTAAGCGTTACGCAGGGAGGTTTCGATTTGTTGGGCGGTTAGTCCGAGGGCGGAAGCTTTATCTCGATCGATCTCGACTTTCACCTGTGCGGTCATTTGGAGGACACTATTGACATCTTGCAGTTCTGGTAAGGCTTTGAGCTTGGTGACAAGTTGCGGCACATAATTCTTGAGCGGTTGGACATCGGTACTTTGGAGGGCGATTTGATAGGCTCCAGTAGTTTGCTGGGCACCGACGGGAATTGCGGGGGGAATCTGGAGGAAGACTTGAATCCCTGGTACATCGGCGAGTTTGGTTCGCAAGTCTTGGAGGATTTCGTCAGCACCAGCTTGGCGTTGCTCGCGGGGTTTGAGTTTGATAAATAGACTGCCAGAATTGCTGGCTACGGCTGCGCCGCTGCCTGTCGCGCTGGAACCTGCACCGATATTCGAGTTGACTGCCATCACATTAGGATTTTGGCGGATGACATCGGCTGCGGCTTGTTGGTGCTTGACGAGGGAGGCAAAGGAGCCATCCTCGGCAATTTGAGTGATGCCAATAATCTGAGCGGTATCTTCGCTAGGAATAAAGCCTTTAGGGACGATCGCGAATAAGCCGACAGTGACGATTAATAACGCCCCTGATAAAATCATCGTGGTGCGGTGATATTTGAGCACGGCTTTGAGACTGCGATCATATAACCCCAGCCAGCCATCAAAGATCCGTTCTGAGGTTTGATATAACCGACTCTGTTTGCGGTGGTCTACGGGACGGAGAAACCGACTACAGAGCATCGGTGTCAGGCTGAGGGAGACGAATCCCGATACCAGAATCGATACCGCGATCGTCACGGCAAATTCATGGAATAAGCGTCCCAATAAATCGCCCATAAATAGCATCGGGATAAATACGGCGACGAGGGAAAGTGTCATCGACAGAATCGTAAAGCCGATTTCTCGCGAACCATTGAGGGCAGCTTCGATCGGACTTTCACCCATTTCCATGTGGCGGCCGATATTCTCCAACATCACGATCGCATCATCCACGACGAACCCCACCGAGAGCGTCAACGCCATCAGCGACAAGTTATCGAGGGAGTAATTCAACTGCTGCATCACCGCAAATGTACCAATTAGCGACACCGGTAACGCCAAACTCGGAATAATCGTCGCGGACAAATTTCGCAGGAACAGGAAAATTACCATGACGACTAACGCGATCGTCAGTATCAGCGTAAATCGCACATCATCCACCGAATCCCGAATCGATTGGGACGCATCATACATTACATCGAGCGTTACCGATGCTGGAATTTGCGCCTTAATATCGGGCAGCATTTTCTTAATCGAATCCACCACCTGCACCGTATTCGTCCCAGGTTGGCGTTGAATCGTGATGATAATCGCTCGATCGTTGTTATACCAACTGGCGACCTTATCATTCTCCACCCCGTCGATCACCTTGCCCAACTGTTCTAAGTAAATCGGCGCACCATTTCTATAAGCCACCGTCAACTTGCGATAAGCCGCCGCATCTACCAGTTGTCCATTAGTCTGAACCGTATAATTTTTGTTATTCCCCGACAAACTCCCCGTCGGTAAATTCACATTCCCCTGCTGAATTGCCGTCTGAACCTTATCCATCCCAATCTGCAACCGCGCCAATTGTTGGGGATCGATTTGAATCCGTGCGGCGTATTTCTGGGAGCCATACACCTGCACCTGTGCCACGCCGCTAATCGTCGAGAGTTTCTGAGCGAGATAAGTTTGGGCGTAATTATCGACTTGAGATAGCGGTAAAGTTGGCGATGTTAAATATAAATATAGAATCGGTTGGTCGGCAGGATTGACCTTACTATAAGTTGGCGGATTGGGTAAATCATTGGGAATCTGTCCCGAAGCCCCAGAAATCGCCGCCGCCACATCTTGCGCCGCATCGTCGATACTCCGACT
>CASBPY010000156.1 GCA_949127675.1 Synechococcales cyanobacterium PMM_0072 | reverse complement strand
TGCAGGAGCTTATCTGGGTGATGGTTTACATGAAGGAGCGATTACGTCTGCCTTGCGAGTAGCTCAACTCATCGCAGGTAATCGCAATTTAGTCGAAGTCCGCACACGAGAAAAATCGAGATGAAAAATACACTATTTCACGATGAAATTACCTTAGCAGAACAAGCAGAAGCGTTGGCAAAACAGGCAATAAAGCTAGGACTGATTCCGAGTTTTACTGTCCATCATTTTCCAGATAGTTGGCAGTTCTTCATCCCTGATTTCAATAGCGAACTACTCACACCAGAAGAAGCTTATTTACACTTAAAACAGCTAATTCAAGCTAAACATGGAGAATTAAAAAATGAAAAATCATCATAGTAGTCAAGATAAATCTACTCAGGTACTGGAAGCTGACAACCGCTCGGTATCTACTACCAAGCATCCTAATCTGATAACTGCCAAAGTCGAAATTCTCGCCAAACTTTACTTAGAAGGCAAGCCTGCGGAAATTCCTGATCGCACGATCTCCGAACTATGTGATTGGCTCTGGAGTGAATTTCAGGCTACACCACTAAATCTAGAATTCTCCTGGTTCGATCGATATAACAACGTCGCCGAGATGTTTGCCGATATCCAGCAAAGTCACCTATGGGTATCTGCCGAAAACTACAATACTACCCTGGATCTAAATCCGATTTATAGCTTTATCTTTCAGGCATTACACGACAACGACCACTATCAAACTCAGAGCGATTTTAGTATTGAAGGAGAAATTGCATCTTATAACGCTACAGCAAAACGTGCCCCAAGTCTGGACATTCAAAAGATTATCTATTCCGAAAGTGTCCTCAGACCTGCTGCTCAACTTTTCTTGGGACATCCACCGATGTTCAAGATTGTCTTTGTATGATTTATGGCGATCGTTAATTCACTTAATTTAATTAAAGGAGCAATTTTATGACAGCAACTATTATGTCATTGAAGAATACCGTCATTAATTGGGCGGATATTATTGAATATTCCCAATCTGGAATCAAGAGTAAAACTCTGCTAAAAGATGGGATTTGTCAGCGTAAACTGATGTCACTGGCATCAGGAACGTACATCGCCGAACATGCGGTCAATCATAATGCGACAGTCCATGTAATTGAGGGGCAAGGTGTGCTGAATCTAGCAGGTGTAGAGATCATCCTCCAATCGGGTGTGTTTGCGTTCATACCTGCAAATACTCGCCATGCGATTGAAGCAATGACAAATCTCTCCTTTTTATTAACACTTTCTGAATAGGGCAGTATGAAGAAATTTTTTCTAACATTATTATTTGGGATATTATCATATATTTTTGTTCTAACTATCTCCTCAATGCCAGCGGTTGCTGCTAGTTCGATACCTCAAACTCAATTGGTGGAAACGATCGATAAATTTTTGACTTCTCTACCTCAAGATTATTATACGATCGCCAATATCGAAGCTCTCAAAAGGATTATTAAGAGCGATCGTCCTTTATTAATTGATGTCAGACAGCCTGCTGAATATAGCTCTGGTCACATTCCAACCGCCATTAATATTCCGTTGCAAACCTTAACTGCAAATCTCGATCAAATTCCCATCGATCGTTCTGTAATCCTCTATTGTACGACAGGCTATCGATCCGCAATGGGATTAATGACTTTGCAAATGTTAGGACATACTAACGTGCGGGCTTTTCCTCCAAGTATTCAAGGTTGGAAAGCAGCGGGGGAACTTCTGGAATAGCCGCATGGCGAGGCGATCTAATCCAGGATTGAAATGATTAACTTCAGTTTATTAACAAGAGAGATTTTGCTAATGGGACGTTATATTTATCAAGTGTTTTCTCAGTTTATATTACTAATAACTCTAACATTGACTATTTTTCTAGGATCGGAATTAATCATTAATTCCCATGCAGTTGCTGCAATTAGTCAACTGGAAGAAGCACCTGGACAAATAGTTTATCAAGCTCGGCAAACTCTCAAGGATCGACACGGAAATAGCTGGCAAGCAATCGCTTTTAAGCGCGTTCCACCTAATGGCAAAGCGACTTTTGAACTACGTTTAGTGGGTTTTCCTGGTGTAACAGTAATCGATCGGACTAAACCCTTAGTATTAACTGATTCTATGGGTAAAATGCTGACTGCGAATGATACCTCCAGTACTATTTTCACCGATCTAGCGTCCCCCGAACCCAATGTCGGTCAATATAATCTTCAACCGTTGTTAGCACAGTTGCAAGCAGAAATCCCCCTGGAATTGACAATAGCTGCGATTGATAGTGAAGCTATAAATTTATCAGTTCCACCATCATTTGTCGAAGAATGGCAAACCATCTTTACTTCAAAAGAGTAGCTTTGTCTATCAAAGTAATGATAAACATCTCCTTTCTATCAACACTTTCTGAATAAATTATCAATTTATTCATGACTGGGAATCTTCCCACTTAATTTATATTTTAGCGATCAATTTTTGTGCCAAGGATCTCACACCACGCCGCCGCAAAAAAGGCATCTCGATCTTGACTCCAAGCCCGCACTGCATCCGCATCCATGTCCGCCAATCGCAGCGCGAGAACCTCAGAAATCGTTGATGGCGACTGACTACAATCGTAAGTAGCCGAGAATCTCAGCAGGTCGAAGCCAGCATCGCGCAACAATCTGGGAAGTTTTCGACCAACATAAACATCACCCCCGTTGGTATTTTGAAGATCGGCATAACGCTTAATTGCAGCCTGAAGACCTGAAACATCCGGCCCAACAATGAATCCGCCCCAATCTGGGCTGCGAATTGCCACGATCCCACCAGGCGCAAGCACACGCAATATTTCGGCAAGAGCTTCGTCAGGCGAAGAAATATGCTCAAAGATTGCGTGTGCAAAAACCACGTCAAACGAGGAATCTGGAAAAGGCAGCTCATAGATAGACCCGACCTTGAAAGTCACATTTGTGAGTTGCTGTTCCGAAGCGCGGTTGCGAGCAAGTTCAATTTGTGATTCCTCGCGATCGATTCCAGTTACCTGTCCCGACGATAGGATTCGGGCCAAATCGCAACTGATGGAACCAGGGCCGCAGCCGCAGTCAAGTAGACGAGCAGAATTTCGTAGATGTGGCGTTAGAAAAGCAGCATGGCTGATGGCGGTGCGCTGCGCCATGAAGTCGCTTGCCTTGCGGGTGTAACCTGGTGTGTATTCTTCAGCCATAGCTATTAGAGTAAATAAAATTGATATTAAAGTATAGCCATTTATTATACTGACACTTTCTGGATATTCCCTAGAAATGGGTGTGATATCTCGATTTCGCTGCCCGTCACCAGATCGAAGCGATTACTGAAACATTTGCGTTCGATCGAGTGAATGAAGCGATCGCTCATTTGACCCCAGGTCATGCTCGATATCGAATTATATTGAAACATTAGCAGATGATTATCCTTCTAGCCGAGATCTAATTTCTTGCCGCAATGCAATAATTTCAGCTTGAAGCGATCGAACAGATTTCTCACTAGCGATTCCATCATCAGTCACATCATTTGCATCTTGACCGACAAAAAATGTGGCAAGAGTTGCAGTTAGATAGCCAAAGATTGCCGAGGCATATACAGCTAATAAAAAACACAACATTCGACCTTCTGGAGTTTTGGGAAAGTAATCCGATCCCATTGTTGTCATCACCATTGCTGTCCACCAAATTGCATCGCCATAGCTGGTGATGATACTCCCAGTCACATCACGCTCAAACTTGTACATACCTGCTGCTCCGATCGAAATGACGATTAGTGTGGAGGTCAGAACATAGCCCAATCCGCGACGGGTGGCACTTTTAGCAATCCTCCTCATGCCGCTATTAATCCGCGCTAGCACGCGCATTAGTTGGACTCCTTGCACCCCACGCACAGTTCCAAATACTCGCATGATTCGCGCTACCCGAAATATGCGGATAACGGGGAGAAAAAGGGCAATAGCGGTTAACCAATTATGTTTTAAATAATGGAGTTTCTGAGGTGCCAAGAGCAACCGCAAGGTAAACTCTAAAATAAAAACAACCCAGATTGTAATGCTGACTCCGTTTAAAAATGAATTGAGTCCCCACACAAATTCAACAATTAGCAGTACCGTCCACACTAGGCTCAATCCGATCATCGGTATTTCTAACCATGTGTCAATCTGGTGTAAGATTTCTCTCCGTTCTTGATTGATAAATTCTTTGCTAGTTTGATTTGCATCATTCATATATTAATTCAAATTTGTCTACTTACGGCAATTGTAATGTGAATACCTCGAAGCTTGTGTGCCGCCTCTGCAGTCGATTATAAAGTTTAAATTAATTTTGATGAAAAGTATCTAAAGCAATCATTTGTATATTTATATGACGTATTCAATCAAATCAAACTAGAAATCAAACAATCCTCTTTTATCCTCAAAGTATAACCAACTTTAATTTAGAGGATACAATCATGACTTCAAGAAATAAAAACATCGGTAGACAGATAGTAAAAATCGGATCTATCTGCTTGGCTGCGGCTAGCCTTCTAGCAATAGTCCCTCAACCTGCCTCTACACAGACAAGAGCCAATTGTGACAGGATCTACAACGGAGATATCTCAAAATTAAGTGTGACAAAGCGTCTTTCCTACGAGTCTAATCGTCGAGAATGTTATAGTGGCGCACAAAAACGGATTGCCTATTCGATTCGGGAAAAAAACTTACGAGCAGCTTTGTTGCGAGTAGAAAATAATTACCTAAATCAAAACGGTAAATTCATCCAGATCAACGAAAATAATGTGACTCAGATGATGCGAAATATCGGTGCGACTCCCTCAGAAAGACAGTTTGTTCGTCAACAAATGTCCCGATACATTCGGTAAATTATAAAGTTTAAATAAAGATTCGAGCGAAATCAACCAATTCAAACACGATCTCAAACATTGACGATCGCATTATATAAGTAAGACTTTATATTTAGAGACTAAATTCTATGAAAAAGATCATCTTGCTTTCACTTGTATGTACAGGGTTAGTAGTGACTATGCCGTTTAAGGCAACGGCACTAGATACCCAGAATAGCCAAAACTTATTTGACAGAGCCTCTTCTGTAGAGCATCAACAACCGAATGTACTAATAGCTCAGTATCGTCGCAACCAGATGCGTCAGCGTCAGTATTATGTTTATTATCGTAGTCGCAACGAACGAAGATGGACGCTAGAAGGTTCTCATCCAAATCGTCGCGATGCCGAACGTGCTTCCAACAGGTTGGAGCGGCGTGGTTATCTGACTTATATTCAAGCCACAAGTCGCGTGGGTCGATACCGCTAAATCCAGATCGAGACTATGTAGGATGCGTTTTGGTGACGCAAAACGCATCCTTTGTAAATGAATGACTAGAAATTTCGGACCCACTCACAGGATCTATCCTCCATGAGCAACGCCACAAAACCGGAAAACACTGCTTGGTCAAAACCTGAAAGCTTTGTTGCACCAAAGCCGGAAGGCTCGATTCAGCCGAAACCCGAAACCTCTGTCAAGCCCAGACCGCATCGATCGAAATGGCTGTGGAGTTTACTCTTAATTCCGATCCTGGGTCTTGGCTATGTTGCCTACAACCAATTCGTTGTGGTTCCTCAACAGCGGGCAAAAAATAAGGTGCAAACGGCAGTGGTCGAGCGGAGTAATCTGACGATCGCAGTCGCAGCAAATGGGACAGTCCAACCCGAACGATCGGTTAATGTGAGTCCAAAAACATCGGGGATTCTCAAACAATTGCTGGTCAAGGAAGGCGATACAGTCCAACAAGGACAGGTACTCGCCTACATGGATAATTCCAACCTTCAGGGGCAATTACGTCAGTCCCAGGGTAATCTCGCAGCGGCCGAAGCCACACTGCAAAAGTCGCTCGCGGGGAATCGATCGCAAGATATCGATCAAGCACAATATAAGGTAGATCAAGCCCAGCAAGCCCTCAATCTGCTCAAAGCCGGATCTCGCATTCAAGATATCGCCCAAGCTCAAGCCAATCTGGATAAAGCGCAAGTTACTCACCGACAAGCTCAAGACGATCTGCGCCGGAACCAGCAGTTACGCACTACCGGAGCGATCTCACAACAAGCTCTGAATACGTCTCGATCGACCCGCGATAGTGCCCAAGCCGTAGTAGACCAGACCCAGCAAGCCCTGAATCTGCTCAAAGCCGGAGCGCGCCCTCAAGATATCGCCCAAGCCCAAAGCCTCCTCAATCAGCAACAAGCAGCATTAAATTTACTCAAAGCGGGATCTCGTCCCGAAGATATCGCCCAAGTTCGCGCACAGGTGTCAGCGGCGCAGGGAGCAGTCCAGATTATTCAGGTCAATCTCAACGATATGGTGATTCGGGCACCCTTTAGCGGGGTGATTGCCAAGAAATTTGCCGATCCTGGGGCGTTTGTCACACCTACCACGGCGGGTAGTGCAGTTTCGGGGTCTAGTTCGTCTTCAATCTTGACGCTTGCGTCTACAAATCAGATCGTCGCTCAGGTATCCGAAGCGAATATTTCCCAAATTCGGCTGGGTCTAACCGCTACGATTCAGGCTGATTCCTATCCTGGCAAAACTTTTACCGGACAGGTGGTGCAAATTGCCACCCAATCGGTTGTCGTCCAAAACGTCACCAGTTTTGAGGTGAAGACATCGGTAGCCGATCCGCAACGGTTATTGAGATCGGGTATGAATGTGAACATCACATTCAACGCTGGAGAGTTGAAAAATGTACTGGTGGTGCCAACTGGATCGATCGTCCAACAAGACAAGTCTCAGGGAGTATTTGTCGCCAAGGATAAAGGCGATCCGGTGTTTGTGCCCGTTGTCGTTGGAACGACGGTGAATGACAAAACTGAGATTAAGTCTGGTTTAACTGGCACGGAAAAGGTTTTACTCAGCTTTCCGCCTGGAACTCGGAAGGTTTCTAAAATGACTGGCAGACCTTAATACTTGCGAGACTAGAATAACCTCAAAATGAAAACAGCACGATCGCCAAATCCCCAAACCCACCGCCGCAAAAGACGCAAAGTATCCCTCAGAGAAATTCTGATCATGTCGATCGAAACCCTGTGGAACAACAAACTGCGAACAGCATTAACCATGCTCGGCGTAATCATCGGCATCTCCTCAGTAATTATGATTACCTCGATCGGTCAAGGTGTACAGCAGCAAACGGGGGCACAAATCTCCGCATTAGGTACCAATGTCATGGTCGTCCAAGCCGGAGCAGCGAGAAGGGGTGGTGTCAGTCAGGGCGCAGGTTCAGCCAGTACCCTCACCTGGGAAGATGCCCGCGCGATCGCCAAGCAAGTTCCAGATGCCAAAGCAGTTACAGCATTTTTACAACGGGGTTCGATTCAAGTCGTCAGGGGCAATATCAACATCTCCACCACCCTATTGGGCACAGATCTGAACTACCCATCGATTAAAAATATTCAGCCCCAAGCAGGACTCTTTTTCACTCAAGCCGACTTGGACTCAGGTCGCCCAGTGGCATTTATTGGCTCCACCGTCCGGGATGAATTATTTCGCACTGGTGAATCTACCATTGGGGCAGACTTGCGGATTCAGGGCAAGCGGTACACCGTAGTTGGCGTGGCGGAGTCGAAGGGCTTATCCGGCGGACAGGATCTCGACGATGCGATCTATATCCCCTTAACCAATATGTCATCCCAAATTGTCGGCAACAACGCGCTCACTGGTGTCTCGATCAATGGATTTTGGTTAGAAGCCGCCGATGGCGATCAACTCAACGCAGCGCAATTTCAGGTGACAAATATTCTCCGACTTCGGCATGGCATTAAAGCTGGAGATGTGGATGATTTTCGGATTACCAATTTTGTCGATATTATGAGCACGTTCACCACTGTCATGGGTTCATTAACCTTGATGGTAGGAGCGATCGCCGGAATTTCTCTCCTCGTCGGCGGGATTGGAATTGCTAATATCATGCTAGTTTCCGTGATGGAACGCACGCGGGAAATCGGCATTCGTAAAGCGGTAGGCGCAACTAGTGGCTCGATTTTAAGCCAGTTCCTGACCGAAGCGATCCTTATCTCGGTCGTCGGCGGCGTAATTGGTGTCGGCTTGGGCGTTGCGCTGGCATTTGCTGTGGCAACCATCTTTAAATTTCCCTTTGTCGTCCCGTTATGGTCGATCGGCACCGGATTCGGACTCTCGCTGATCGTAGGCGTTTTAGCGGGAGGCATCCCCGCCCGAAATGCTGCCAAATTAAATCCAATTTCCGCCCTACGCAGCGATTAATCCTATGGCAACCATGATTTGGATGGAGGGGATCACCCAGACTTTTCACTTGGAAGGAATGGATTTACCCGTACTCAAGCAGATCGACTTATCGATCGATGATGGCGAATATGTGGCGATTATGGGCGCGTCGGGTTCGGGCAAATCAACGCTGATGAATATTATCGGCTGTCTCGACAGACCAACCAGCGGATTATATATTTTAGACGGTAGCGATCTAACTACCCTAGATGACGACGAACTCGCGGATATCCGCAATCAGTATATTGGGTTTGTGTTTCAACAATTCAATCTGTTACCGCGATTATCAGCGTTAGAAAATGTGATGCTACCGATGATTTATGCGGCGGTGCCCAAGTCAGCACGAGTAACTGCGGCAACTGAAGCTCTCACCAAAGTTGGATTGCTCGATCGACTCAAAAGTCGTCCCAGCCAGCTATCAGGCGGTCAACAACAACGAGTCGCGATCGCCAGAGCCTTAGTCAACCATCCAGCGTTAGTTTTGGCAGATGAGCCGACGGGCGCATTAGATTCTAAAACTTCGCAAGAGATTATGAATCTCCTAACGGAATTAAATCAACAGGGCACGACGATTGCGATCGTTACCCACGATGCAAGTGTAGCAGCGCAGACAAAGCGGACGATTCACATGGTCGATGGCAAGATTGTTGAAGCTGCGAATGGATCGGTACAACCTTCGGCTAATAATTTGCGACCAGATGCTGCGATTGTTTAGCGGCGTTTTTCGCGATATAAATCGGCACGATGACGATTTATATGCAGATCTCGATCTAATTGTCGCCTGTGTCATTGGCGACGGGGAAGCGGAAACAGGTTCCTTAGCAACCGCTTGGCAATCCAACAGTTGCTCGATCCAATTACTGATGGTGCCGTGCTGCCGATCCTGCACTTGAATGGCTACAAAATCAGCAACCCCACGGTCGTATTTGAAGTTACCGATCGGCAGTGGGACGCACGAGCAGAACACAACGATGAGTTCCTCGCACCCGATGGACGGGTGGTGGATTCGATGCTAAGTGAGCATCAGTGTGAGGGTTGGTTAGGAGGCTATCTGCTGACTGGATGACACGGGCTATTCAATCCCTATGAAGCCTTCATTCGGATCGTCGATTCCATGTTCAGCCAGCACGCTAAATGGCTGAAGGTAACAGCTTGAGCTAACCGGACTATGACTCGCTATTCACGATCGATAAGCACATCATCTTTGGCTTTCATGGTTATCCACAGTTGGTACATCGATTGTACCGCCGCACCAATCGCAACCTCCACGTCCGAGGATACAAAGAAGAGGGCACGATTACGACTGCCTTTGATATGCGGGTACAAAATGACCTCGATCGTTTCCATCTAGTGCAAGACGCGATCGATCCTCAGATCGAGTTTCATGAACCAGACATTTGAATCACGATTTGTATCGTAATCAATCAACTTATACCAGAAATGAAACGGTTTCTTGTCACGCTGGCATTAAGCGTCTTCATCTTATCTGGATTTGAATCGAGTTATGAAGAAGTATGACCTGGAAGTAAAACCGACTGCTGTTAATCCGATCGCCACCAAACCAGTTCTCACAAAACAGGAGAGCGCGATCGGATCTGGGAACGGATTGTCTCTGCTTCTCTTCGGCTCCATGATGGTTCTGGTCATTTCCATGCTGATGTTGGCAAAAGTTTGGAAAGTGGTCAGAGCAAAAAATGTAACGCTCAACTGCTTCCCTCAGCTTCCTTGTAGGAACTGTTATTTCTTTACAAACAACCACTATTTACGCTGTACCGTGCGCCCCTCTTGCGTTCTCACTGAGCAAGCACTCGATTGCTCCGACTATCGACCTCTAAGTAAAAATTGATTCTGAAGGAGAATATTTCTATGTTAATTAGGGCTTGCTGAAAAATCATGAAAGCTTTTTAGTACAAGGGATTCGAGCATTTTTCCAGCAAAAAAGTCGAAGGAGATCGAGTAAAATCAGTTAAAACCCAGATAGAGAGGTAT
>CASBPY010000155.1 GCA_949127675.1 Synechococcales cyanobacterium PMM_0072 | reverse complement strand
TTCCCAATACAAAAGCGACTAAAGATGCGATCGAGTACTGATTCTGTCACCTCTTCTCCCGTTACTTCACCCAATGCTCTCACCGCTTCACGCAGATCGATCGTCCAGAAGTCGAAAGGTAATTTGTCTTGAATCGTAGTTAATACCTGTTGCAAAGCAGTCTGTGATCGAATCAGAGCAGCCGCTTGACGTTGATTGATCGCGATATCGATATTGGCAGCATGGAGTTGTCCACCAGCGATAATATCGAGAATAGCTGACTCTAATCGATCGATCCCCAGATCTTGCGCCGCAGCAGTTTCAACGACTGTACTAATTCCGGCTGGTAACTCCAGCTTGGGACACACCGCCACCAAATCAACCTTATTCACCACAACAATCGTTGGAATCGGGGCAATTTGGGCATATATATCTGCTTCTACTTGTGTCCAACCAACCTGAGCATCGATCGTCAGTAGTACCAGATCCGCTGCTTGTGCTGCGGCACGAGAACGCGCTACCCCAATCTGCTCCACCACATCGCTGGTATCCCGAATCCCCGCTGTATCCAATACCTGGACTGGAATTCCGCCCACCACTAATCTGGACTCGACAATATCTCGCGTCGTCCCTGGTAGCTCTGTAACGATCGCCCGATCGCTCCGACTCCAAGCATTGAGTAAACTGGACTTACCGACATTCGGCTGTCCGAGGATTGCCACCTTCAAACCACTCCGCAGTAGTTCCCCCCGATCGGCTGTAGCCACAATTTGCCCAATTTCCACCGCCAATGCGCTTAATTTCGCCGTAACATCGGGGACATCCAACGGGGTTAAATCCTCCTCAAAATCGATTCTCGCCTCAATCTCCGCGAGTAAATCTAGGGCTTGGGCGCGTAATTGTTCGATCGGTTGGCGCAGTTTGCCCTGGAGTCCAGCAATCGCTGTCTGGGCGGCGGCGGGTGACAATGCCCCGACTAGATCACTGATACTCTCCGCTTGAGTGAGATCGATCCGTCCATTCAGGAATGCTCTGAGCGTAAATTCCCCCGCCTCAGCAACTTTTGCCCCACATTCCACACACAATTGCAAAATCTGCTGAACTAAAATAATTCCGCCGTGACTGTGGATTTCCACCACATCTTCCCGCGTATAAGATCGCGGTGCCAACATGATTAATAATAGAGCCTCATCGATCGTCACCCCTGTAATTGGATGCCGCACATAGCCATACAAAATCCGATGACTCTCCCACTTCTGCTGTCCTGGGGTGTGAAAAATCCGTCGGGCAATCTCAACAGCATCCAGCCCCGATAGCCGCACAATCCCCACGCTCCCTTGTTGGGGGACAACAGCCGTGGCGATCGCTACAATGGTTCCAGTTTGCATGGGATGATTTGAAGATGGGAAATGTACAGATCTCTATTCTCCAATCTTTACACTCTCTGCGCTCCAAAAATTGTCACTATTGCGCCAACCTGAAATCGGTTGCGATAAAATTTCGCTAAATTTGAATCTGCTCAATTTCTTTAACTAGTCCTATTATCGTTGGAGATCGAAATAAACTAATCAAGGGTAGCTCTACATTCAAGCTCGATCGAATCTCCCCAAGCAAGGTTACAGCGACGAGGGAATTTCCGCCCAAGTTAAAGAAGTTTTCACTGGGATCTACTTCAGTAATTTGCAACACTTTCTGCCAAATCTCAACTAGGCTTTGTTCGGTAGTTTGCTTATTAATGACTGGTAGTGATGGTACTACTACCTGTGTTACGAGCAAGGGTGCAGGGAATGCTTTGCGATCAATTTTTTTGTTTGGAGTCAGGGGAAATGCCTGAAGTTGCACAAAATTAGCAGGTACCATATACTCTGGCAATTGAGCGCGTAAATGAGTCCGCAGGGTAGCTGTTGTCGGCTGCTGTCCAGGTTGAGGGATGTAGTAAGCAACGATCCGCTGATCACCAGGAATATCTTCACGCACAATGATGGCGACTTCCCGAATTGTCTGATGGCGACCCAAAATCGTCTCAATCTCGCCCAGTTCGATCCGATAACCGCGAATCTTAACTTGAAAATCAATCCGCCCTAGAAATTCTAGATTGCCATCGGCACGATAACGAACTGAGTCACCAGTTCTGTACAAAATGTCTGTTGGATCGCTACTAACAGGATTGGGAATAAACCGTTCTGTGGTTAAATCTGGTCGATTCAAATAGCCCCGTGTCACGCCTTTACCACCAATTAGCAATTCCCCCGCCATCCCAATCGGTACAGGCTGTTGGAGCTTGTCGAGAATATATAACTGAGTATTCGCGATCGGTCGTCCTAACGGTACCACACCTTCAACTGCTGTCATTGCATGGGTTGTAGACCAAATCGTCGTTTCAGTCGGCCCATACATATTATGTACTTGTCCCTGGATGATTTGCTGGAGTTGGACAGCCAGAATTTCAGTCAGAGCTTCACCCCCTACCATCATCGTCTGAATTTGACCGATCGCTTTACAGGTGATCGGATCAGCAATTAATAAGCCCGCCATTGAGGGCGTACATTGGAGATGGGTGACTTGATGTCGATCGATCAGTCCGGCAATTGAGAGATCTGGTTCTAACTGTTTTTTAGGATTATAAATAACGACCTTAAATCCTCTGGTTAATGTCCAGAATATTTCCAGCACCGAGATATCAAAAGATAAACTCGTCACTGCCAACCAGACACCTGGAGTGGCACCAATCCGTTCATCCATGCCTGTAAAAAAGTTGACGGCATTCCGATGTTCTACCATTACCCCCTTGGGTTTGCCAGTGGAACCAGAGGTGTAGATGATGTAAGCAAGATGTTCGGGTCTAACCTCGGTTTGAGGATTTGAAGTGGGTTGTTGGGCAATTTCGTCCCAACTGGTATCGATCTCGATCACCCGAACAGTTGGGTTATTTGTGTCATTGGCTAGCGTAGATCTTAACCGCTGCTGAGTCAGAATCACCGGAGCTTGGGAATCCTCAATCATCAGTGCGAGTCGATCGACTGGAAAATCAGGATCGAGTGGTAAATAAGCACCACCTGCTTTGTGAATTGCCAGCAAACCGATCGCCATTTCGATCGATCTTTCCATCTGAATCCCAACCAAAGTATCTGGTTTGACTCCTTGTCCGATCAGATAATGGGCGAGTTGATTGGCGCGGCTATTGAGTTCTTGATAGCTGAGTTGCTGGGAGTTGCAGACAACGGCGATCGCTTCAGGGGTTTGGACTACTTGCTGTTCAAATAGATAATGGATGCAAACATCCGTCGGAATGGGTGTTGCGGTTTGATTCCAGTCTACTAATAGTTGTTGTTGCTCGATCGTCGAGAGCAATGGTAATCGGGCTAGGGGTTGGGCTGGGTTGGTGAGACAGGCGGGAATTAAGCTGTAGAGTTGACGGACGATCGCGGCTCGATCGATCGGGGTCAGTGCGCCAGTATCGATTAATTCTGGCAGACTGCCATCGTTATAAGCTACAAGAGTCATCGCTGCCCCTAATTGCTGGTGATTTAATTGCCCTCGGCTAGGGATAATGGCGATCGCCACAGGGAGGGAAGGGGTTTGATCCTGAGGTAGGATTGGATTTGCTTGTGCTGAAGCTAGATCTAGTTCCCATCGAGCTTGAAATTGACTGAATGATTGATCCGCTTGAAGGTGAATGTGAATAGGTAGCTGATCTCCCCCGTTAAGCTGCCAGCCGAGATCGAATTCTGATTCGGGTGAAAGGCGTGCACAATAGGCTGCAAAGATGACAGCGAGGGTTGTGGCTGGTACTGGTCGATCGATCTCGATCGGTTGGCGGTGTAGATCTATCTGGTGGTGACTGGTAGCTAGATAAGGATGTTCAAATGGTGAGAGTACGGTAGTCGGCAGATTTGCTGTCGCTAATTTCGCACCTGCTAGTGTTTGCGCCTGCTGACAGATCGCGGCATTTTGATGACTGATGGTGGGGATTAGTGATCGATCGAGTACGGGCAAGATGTCGCCAATGCGAATATCATACCCGCCAATTTCACGTTCAATTTTTTGCTGCAAGATCCGACCAGCGTCACGTCCTAACACAACTTCATGAAGTGTGAGTGCATGTTGAGTTTCACTACTAAATAATGTCCAAACTGTTGCCTGTAATTCAGGTTGGTGTGACAATGGCGCGTCGTGATAATTAATCGTTGCTTTGCGCGCTCGACCCATCGCCGTAGCGGGAACGATCCACTGGATATTATTAATGCTAAATAGATAATCGTACTCACTATTGAGAATCTGTTTTTCAAAGGTCGATCGATCTTCGGTGTAGCTGATACTATGTATTTTCGCCCATTCTGTTACTGATAGATCTGCCGAACAAACTCCTAGAATCTGACATTTTCGCCCCAACAATGTTTCCAGGCAACTCAAAATCAAAGCACCTTGACCAACCACAAAACAAGAAAACCCAGTCATATCTATTATTTATTAATTAATTTAGATGTTATTTTTTGGGATTGGGAGCTTAGATCCGCATTAAATTACTGGGTACTGCAAATTTGGGAGTTTCACCTGGAGCATAGACTGCCCGATCCTCGGTATTACTGAGAATAATCGAACCCGCGCCAATAATATTTTCTTTGCCGATCGATACCCAGTTCCGAATCGTGGCATTCAAGCCGATAAAACTAGCTGCACCGATAGTTGAACTCCCGCCAATTGAAACATCACCAGTTAGGAAACAATGATCTTCGATAGTAGTATGATGCCCAACATAGTTTGGCCCTAATAAAATGCAATTATTACCGATCGACACAAAGGGTTGAATCAAGTTTCGTTCAGTAATGAAGGTATTTTCACCAATGGGCGTATCGTGATAAAAAGCTTTAGAACTAACATACGAAATAAAATTATATCCCTTACTTTTGGCATCGAGATACTTACTTTTCCGCAATTGATTGACGTTGATATAACTAATTGCAATAAATAGCTGATATCGATCGGGTGGATAACATTCTTCCAGCTTTTCATAGGGAACCATTGGCAATCCCTGAAAGGTATCTGCGGTGAGATAGTCTCCATCCACCGTAAAGGCAACTATTTCGTGGTCAGAGTCACGAGTAAGATAAAAATAAACTACATCAGCAATGTCACTACTGCCGAAAATAACAACTTTGGCCATGATTTAGACTACCCGATCGATAGATATTCGGATCTTGGGATTTGAGATAATTGATCAAATACTGAGACTTTTGAAATCAGGGCTAGTGATAATTATATCACATTGTGACGATTTACTCACAAAATGTACTAGCTCAAAAGTCACGATTTTAGTAATTAAAATCTGAAACAATAGTCACGATCGCGATCGCTAGCTTAAGATACTGAAAGTTAGATTTAGTGCATCTAGGGATAAGTTATGGAATATTGGGAATTTTTGATCCAGCGGGAGGGAGATCGGGGCTGGAGAACGATCGAAACAGGTAATCTCCAACTAATGGAGGGTAAGTATCGGATTGTCGCAAATAGCGATCTGATCGATACTCAGATCCAAACCCGCGTCACTTATCAAACTTCAGATCCGCAACCACAACGTCGCTCTCAATCCCGCAACCAAACTACCAATCGGCGCGGATTATTAGCAGTTATCCCCTTTACCAGTCTCAAGTCGGGGATTTGGCAGTTTGTCTGTAGTGGTACGACAGATGCACAAGCTTCATGGCAGCGCATTCTCAAACTTCGCGTGTTACCAGCTATTGCTAAATCCGATCCTGCACCAGTAGTTGCGCGTGAAGAGGATCGATTTGAGCTACCTACGCCGACACAGCCAATTGTACCGATTTCGATGGTGGGAATAGAGAAAAATTGGGTGGATGGACTCGATCGATTATTGGAACAATTGGAGCGAGAATCATTACAACCCCAACCGTCTCAAATTAGTAGATCAATGCCAGGTGCAATTCAACTTACCACGATTTTTGATTCGCCTGGACAATTAATTAACCTCGATCGATCGACCTTTTCAGGGCTAATCCCAGGACACCCCCTGATGATTAGCGGTGCCTGCAATCTCCAGAAATTGAGTGCTAACTTAATTCAGTCAGTCAAAATTGATAAGCTGTCAATCTGTCTCCGGCATCCCCACACCTCGGAAATAATTGTCGCCATCGAACAATCTATCCCCCCGCAGTTCAACACGTTCACTTTCAATGGCAAGGTAGATTTACCCACACAGCTCCAAATCTCGCTCCTAATTGGTGAAGTCAATCTCTACGACAAACACAACATTCAACTCGGTTCTTGTGGCTTCACTGTCACACTGAGCCTCAATTCGCTCAATGAATCTGAACTCACTCTGTTCCAGTTATCCGAGCAGTCACAAAATAATACGGAAGAATTACTCGATCGATTTACCGAAGAACTACAACTAGAAACTACGATTATGGGTACTCGTCGGCAGGTTCAACATGGCACACCCTCAAAAATTAGGTCTCTAAATCAACCTCAGTCATCGCCCAATTTTCCCGCTACTCAATTTACCCATCCAGATATCGTTCCTGTCAATGCCTTCCCGCAGCAACTACCAGCCCATACCCTCGATATCACCGGAGATCTAGAAATTGATTTCGCCCTGTCTAGTTTTGGAGATAGTCATCAATCCCGCAATTATGAAAATTTGGAAATAGTTGTAGAGGATTAAATGATCGATGACTTGCACTAGCATAATAGTTATGAACTAATAGTTCATAACTATTACGCTATAGATAGCGGTTCAAAATAGTCAATATCCCCATATGTGATTGAGATCAAATAATCCCAATTAGTTACGGTTTTTCGGGAAAATTTCAATTAGAATGTGAATCCGCTCCTCACATTTTCTGTACCGTCATGGGACAAAATAGCTTAGATCCTAATCACCATACAGAACTGATTCATGATAGTAATATCGATCGAGCATTAGTAGCTTTGAACTTTGGATCTTTAGTTGGTAATTCTGCTTATGACAGATTGCTAATTTCACCACAAATTCCCCGTGCCAATAATGGGCAAATAAAACCTAGTTGGATGCGGCGATATCAGCATTGTATTCAGGGCGGCTGGTGGTGTGCGGGACTAGATCCGCTGAATGATTGGAAATCGATGGAGTGGGGCGCATTTAAGCCAAATGTTCCTGCCAAAAATCGGGATGGTAAGATTATTAAATATGAACATCCGCCTCAATTGGCAACGAGACTATTTTGTTTGCGAGTAACGAAAGGAATTTGGATTCAAACAGCTAATTTATTTAAAGCAAAATTACCTCAAGAAATAGAGGTTGACATTCATGGTGAGTCAATCGGATTTTGGCAATGGGTAATCGACTTCAAGATCCCTGTCATCATCTGCGAAGGGGTAAAGAAAGCCGCTACACTATTGACTTATGGCTATCCAGCGATCGCCTTACCAGGGATTAATAGTGGTTATCGAATTGTGCGAGATTTTCTGGATCATCCAATTGGGAGAAAGTTGATTCCTGAGTTGGCTATATTTGCTAATCGTAAGCAATCAATTTCGATCTGTTTTGATTATGAAATAGTACCCCGTAAGGCTAAATTATTAGACACAGCAATTGTCCATTTAGGCGAGCTATTTGAACAAGCAGGATCTAAAGTTAATGTAATTAGATTGCCAGGGCCTGAAAAAGGTATTGATGATCTAATTGTGGCTCAAGGAATTAATAGCTTCAGGCAGGTTTATGCTCAAGCAGTAGAACTAGAGCTAGATTTAGCCAGAACTAAGCGAAATAGTGAATTAACTTATCAAGTTCACTTAGAACTAGAGCATAGATACTTACCAAAAATAGATTTCCCAGCAAGTGGTATTGTTGGCATTAAATCACCTAAAGGTACAGGTAAAACAACTGCATTAATCCCTGTTGTTGCCACAGCTCAGGCTGATCATCGTCCGGTGTTACTATTAACACATCGAATCCAATTAGGACAGTTTTTGTGTAAGCGAATTGGCGTAAATTGGATTAATGAACAACTACCAAAACAGTCTTCTAATAGTTTGGGTTTGTGCTTAGATTCGATCTGGAAACTCAATCCGGCTGATTGGGAAGGTGGGGTAATTATCTTGGATGAAGTCGAGCAGTCCCTCTGGCATCTGCTCCACAGCTCTACTTGCAAAAAGCAGCGACTGGCGATCCTCAAAATCTTTCAAAACCTGATTGCCAGAGTAATTGAGACAGATGGCCTAATTATTGCCCAGGATGCTGATTTGTCCGATATCTCGATCGATTATCTCAAGACACTCGCCAGTAGTGAGATCGAACCCTGGATTGGGCTAAATCGCTGGCAAGATTCACAGGGCTGGGATGTGTCTTTTTACGATAGTCCCAATCCCACGGCATTAGTTCATCAACTTGAGCTAGATCTTCGTGCTGGTTATAAATGTTACGTTACCACGGATAGTCGATCGGGTCGGTACGGTTCGGATACGATCGATCGATACATCCAGCAAAATCTCCAGCAATTGGAAGATAGTTATACCAAAACTCTAGTTGTCTCTAGTTATACAACCAATACAACGGGGCATCCAGCCGTAGAGTTTGTCTCGGAAATTAATACCCAAGCGACGGAATATGATGCCGTCTTTGTCACCCCTAGCTTAGGCACTGGAGTCAGTATCGATGTCAAACATTTCGATCGAGTCTATGGGATCTTTCAAGGCGTAATCTCCGATGCTGAAGCTCGTCAGGCATTAGCCAGAGTGCGGGCTGATGTGCCCCGCTATATCTGGTGTGCAAAGCGGGGGATGGGACGAATTGGCAGTGGTAGCAATAACTATCGATCTCTAGCAACTTGGTATCAAGAAAACTACAAAGAAAATTTTGCGTTAATGTGTCCAATGGTCAAAATGGATGTAGATCTACCATTGGTATTCGATCCAATTCATCTCCGTACCTGGTCAAAATTTGCCGCACGAGTCAATGCGGCGACGATGCTATATCGAGAAACTGTCAAACTGGGCTTGATTGGTGAGGGACATCAATTAAATATTATCAGTGATGATCCCGATCGAGAAAAATTGCGATCTCTCCGCACAGCTCTGATGCAAGCAGTCAAAACAGATCCCCAAAAGTCATTAGAAATCATGCGGGAAATCGCGACTGTTCACAAACAAACATCCCAGTTAAATCAGCACCACGATACCATCGGTACTCAAACCAAAAAGATTCAACAGCAAGCTAAAATTCAAGCAGCACAGGCAATTGCGACGGCTAATGAGATCGGACATCGGGATTATCAATACCTCTCAAATAAACGATTTGTGACCGATCTCGAACGTGCCCAAATCGAGAAATACCATCTCCAAGAAAGGTATGGTGTGAAGGTGACACCTGAACTCAAGATCAAAGATGATAAGGGCTATTATGGACAACTATTAACCCACTTTTATCTGATCAACCATCAACAATATCTACCCCAATCAATTTACCTAGCGTGGGATCGGGATCTAGATTTCAAGCAAAACAAAGTTTTCCTACCTGATGCCAATCATCACACGCTCAAAATTCAAGGATTATTAGCACTAGATATTATCTCTTTCCTAGATCCCGATCGGGAGTTTCAAATTACCGATCCAGATCTAGTTTCGCTCAAGCGAATTAGCTATCTCTGTAGCCAACATATCAAGCGCGCGATCAGCATCGATCTACCAGCTTATAATAATGGGGAAGTAAGTCCGATTTTAGTACTCAACCGTTTTCTCCAGGTGATCGGTTTGAAAGTTAAGCTAATCCCCTCTAAGTCTAAAAAACAAACTAAAACTGATCGACTCTATCAACTCGATCGATCTTTATTAAACGATGGACGTGCCGAAATATTTAACGTCTGGCAACACCAACAAAGTCGCGAACTCGTCCGCTCTGCCTAGTAGAAGTTGCGAAATATGTAAACATTATTACGATGATAACCCTGCAAGTTATCTGTAGGGTTATCATTAAAGGCACCCGAAGATCTACGATTTTACTAATTAGGATATAATTACTTCCGCTTAGTCGCAATTCCTAACTTAATCCCTGGAATCTGTTGAACTGCATCCATTATCTCAACTACTCGACCATGCCCCACTTTTTCGTCAGCATTAATAACCACCATCATCGATCGATCTTTAACCATTAAAGATTTAATTTGAGGTATTAGACTAGCTAAATCTATCGATTTTTGCTTAAGAGCAACAGTACCCTGAGCATCAATACTAATTACAATTTTAGTCTGGTCTTGACTTCTAGCAGAACTTGCTCTAGGTAGATTCACAGCTAAACCCTCTGTGCGGCTGAGGGTAAGTGAAGTAATGATGAAAAAGGTCAAAATTGCAAAGATCACGTCAATTAGAGCAACAACATTGATTTCTGGTGGACGATCTTCGGACTCTCTAGGTAAGCGCATGAGTTAGGGAATAGGGAATAGGATGTTTATTAAAATAAGGAATTAATCGCCTAATATTTCATTACTTATTACTTATTATTTATTACTTATTACTTACTCTCTCCTCGTCCCAACGGCAGCGATGGATTAATTCTAATTGACCAGTAGATTCATGAATTTGAGAGAGTTGTCTTTGATATAATCCTCGGAATAGATTGGCGCAAATCGATGCAAGAATAGCAACGATGACCCCTGATGCGGTACTAACTAAAGCTTCTGAAATGCCACCGACAACATTGCTCGAACTACTTCCACCGCCTTGACCGATTTTGAGGGAAGCAAAAGAAGAAATTAAGCCCGTAACCGTGCCCAAAAGTCCGAGTAATGGAGCTAAACTAATTACCGCATCAAAAACATTAATAAATCGACGTAAGATCGGAATTTCTGCATGAGCTTCATTCTCTATCGCCAGCCTAAATGCTTCAGGAGTGGGATTCTTGAGACTAATTGCTGCTATAAAAATTCTGGCAATCGGTAAATCTTGTTCGCGTTCTAGTTTATCGAATACTAAGAGAGATTGATTTTGATAGAGATCTAGAACAGTGCTGATTAATTGTTTTTGCCTACTACCTATTCTAGACCAGAAATATAGACGTTCGATCGCAAGTGTAATCACCAGAATCGAAGCTAATAGCAGTGGGTACATTACGATACCACCATCGATAAATATTTTGACAAAGTTCATAATAATCTTTCTATATAATTGATAAATTCTAGGCTAAATTCTGGTGTAGTTATCGCAAAAGAGTACTAATCTTAATTCTGTAAGTTCGAGTTTGACCAGTAGCGGTTAGCTGCATTTGCTTGACTCCTTCTAGTGTGACTCGATCGAGATTTTGATTGCCACTAGATCGATCAATTTCGGCATTTGTCACGGTGCCATTAGAATCGATCGTCACTCTGACTAATATTTTATCTTTACCAATGTCTGAGTTTTCTAACTCATCAGGGTATCTAATCTCGCAATTACGCAAACATTGAATACTCACTCTACTTTTACTGCCTGTCGCAATGTTTCCAGATGTCCCAGTATTAGGTTGATTACTATCGCTACTATTACTATTATTGTTACCTTTTAAGCCAGTACCGATCGGTGAATTCTGCTGATTACTGCCACCTAAGTTAGTTTGATTTCCTATCTTTACACTATTATCCCCGCCATTATTTCGCGCAATCTGAGTGTTGTTGCTTGGGGCTTCACCCAGAATATCTCGATCGCGATTAGGACGATCTCCACTACTCTTGTTAATAATAGGAATAGGGATAGATCGATCCATCGGTTGGACTGATTTACTGGTACTAATTGGCAGATTAGAGATTAATTTTTCAGCGGTGGGAGGATTGTCTGTAGAATCTGGGATCAGATTTGTGGCTAATTTAGCAGGCTTGCTAGCAGGAGCCAACGCTATTTGTTTTTTTACTGTTGTCGTTTGAGGATATTGACTTGGGTAACTTGGCGACGGGTTATTCTCGATCTTCTGAGTCGGAATTTTAGTTTGCTGTGGTAATGTTTTTGGGTTTGAATCTCGATCCTCGATTACTGACTTAAATGGGATATTTTTTGGGAGCGGATCGCTAAATAATCGATCAGGGAATGATGAGTTAGGCTGCGATTTTGGGGAGTTAATAAAAACTATCTTGGTTGGCGGAGCAAATCGCTTTGCTACTGGCGACACGATCTTAGAAAGTGGTGGATTTGATACTTTAATTACCGCAGATGTTGTGATTTCAACTACTGGGCTGGGGGCTGAAATCGTCTGAGGAGTTGAGATTTTAATAGGAATAGGCGTAGGGATTGAGGCAGTGACAGGCGGTTTAACTACTTTTGGTACAGGTGTGGAGATCAGTTTAGTTGACGGGGTAGGAGATGGCTCTGGATCTACGTCTACCCGATCGATCTCCACGATTTCCATCTGTTCGTCAGGGTAATGATGCGCCCAATAGCTAATCCCTGCGATCACGACTGTGTGCAATAGTGTCGAACCACCCAAACCGATCAATAAGACTTTGGTTAATCCCCGATTAGCGATCGATCTTTGTGTTGCTCCGAAATCCGCACTCATTATTCCTCATCCTAACTGATTGAGACTGTCTAAAAATTAGCTGAAACACCAGCCCTAAAAGTTCTACCTGGGCTATAAATCCGATTTACTTTTTCGTACTGGACATCAGCAAGGTTTTCGATATATAAATTGACTCCCACATTCTCACTCACAGGTATGCGTGTGCCCAGATCTAAATTTAGGAAAGATGGGATAAAGTCGGTGCTGACTTGACCTGGATTATTAAATAAAGTGCGACGGGTGCCACTATTATAGTTAGTTGAAAGATTGACTTCCCAGCCCTGATTTGCATAACCGACTCCCAGTTGAGCGACAGAATAGGGCACGAAAGACAGTTGTAAACCGCGTTCTGCACCTGTCTGGATTTTGGCATCGGTATAAGTGTAGTTGGTAAATACTGACCATTGGGGACTAATTTGTTGTTTGAAGCCGATTTCTAAGCCATTGGTAGCAACCTGTCCGATATTTGTCCATTGGGTGACAGTTGGGCTGATGGCTTGGGTGGCTAGGCGATTGTCGAGACTACTCCCAAAGTAGGTAATCGTCCCGGTAGAAGTGGGGCTAAGGGCGAGATCGACTCCAGTTGTCCAAGTTGTACCTGTTTCTGGTTTGAGGTTGGGGTTAGGGAACCAGCCGTGGACAGTATCGTAGAGATATAATTGGTCGAGTCCAGGATTTCTTTGCGCGCCAGTTGCGGATGCACGGAGGGCGATGTTGGGGGAAATCTCCCAGCGAGAGCCGATGCTGGGATTAAGATAATTTCCAAATTGACTACTGAAGTTTTGACGGAAGCCTAAATCTACCGCGACTTTATCAGTAATTTTCAAAGTATCGACAGCGAATAGGGCGGTATTAAAGACGTTGCGATTTTCAACATCATTAAAGGCAATTCGAGCCGGAACTGTGCTAACTGATGAGCCATTGAGTTGACGATTTTGGAGTTCGCCGCCCCAGCGTAGGGTATTAGTTGGACTAGTTTTCCAGACATGATCTACTCTACCTGAGATCGCTTTAGTATCGAGTGTCCCCGTGCGGCTATTTGCTCCACTAGGGCCAAATGTTTCAAAATAATCTTGGTTAAAACTGAGAGTGGTATTGAGGATCGAACTTTGATCATCGGCTAATTGAGATCGCCAATTTAATCCTAAATTGAGTGCATCATGATTTAATCTATCTCGTTGTAAAGGGAACCCAAAATAAACTAAACCCCGCCGACTGGTAATTTTAGTGGCATCAAAATCGAGTTGGTTGCGATCGTTAATTGCCGCAGAAATATTACCAGAATAACTAGTCGTATCGGTATCGGCATTACTCAAATTTCCGGTAACTGGATCGCGGTTGGCCGCACCGACGGGAACGCGATAATTATTATCGATCCGATATTTTTCAATCCCAATTCGATAGTTTAGTTTACTATCGCCCCCAGTATAACTACCGCGATAATCTTGACGACCATAGGAACCTAATTCCGCTGATAGATTAGTTTGCGGGCTGCCAGTATAAGCCTTGGTGATAATATTTACGACCCCACCAAAGGTTTCCGAACCATAGACAATATTACTGGCACCACTAGATAATTCGATTCGATCGATCGAGCCTGCTGGAATACTATTGAGATCCGTGGCTCCATGATAAGTATTAATATTATTCCCGATCGGACGACCATTGAGCAGGATCATCATTTGATTGATGGAAGCCCCACGATAATAAGTTCCGGTGTGAATATCTGCTCCATATCCGACATCATTAATGGCAAAACCAGGTAGATTTTTTAAGACATCAGCAACATTTTTCGCTCCCTGTCGATCGATCTGTTGACTATCGATCGTGTAAATTGGTGTTGATTTTGGTAAGTTTAAAGGTCTGTTTCCAGTTACATTAATTTCTAACTCTGGTTCTGGTTCTGCGGCAATCGGCAATACTGGAGCGGCACTAACACAACGATTTTCTGAAAATATTAAATTTGTACATGCGATCGTCAATAAGGTAAGCAATAATTTACCTGAGGTAGTTGCGATCTGGTTAATTTGTCGATTCAAAATATTTATACCATGCTGAAAAATTTAGGACTTACACCAAAACCCACAGCAGCATTGAAATCTAGATTGCCGAATTTTGACATGAGCGGATTAAGTCCCGCTAATTATTGTCAATCGGAAGATCGAGCTTGTCAAAAGACAGCCTGTCAAACATCTAGAGCTACCGATCGCGGTAATCTAAAAGAAAGATAGTGCAGAAATATCATGGTTCCTCTTCCTTCCCACCGTCCCAAACACCTATCATTGGGGCCATTAGAGACTGAAATTCTGAATATTGTCTGGGAACTGGGATCGGCGACAGTCAAGGATATCCACGATCGCATTCTGAGTAATCCCGATCGAGAATTAGCCTATACTTCAGTCACAACTGTCCTCAATCGCCTCACTCAGAAGGGTTGGTTAAAGTGCGACAAGCAAGAACGCAGCTTTATTTGGCAGCCACTGCTATCCGCTGCTGAAGCCCAAGCAATTCAAGCCTACGAGCAGTTACAGCAATTTTTAGCAGTGGGGAATCCAGATGTAGTCGCTGCTTTTGCCGATAGTCTAGATCGATCGAGTATCGAACAAATTGCCGCAATCTCCCAGAGATTGCAAGCCATCCGCGCCGCCAAGGAGGAATAGTAATGCACTTAATTGTATTGTTTGCTATTTTTGGGCTAGCTTGGGGATTGCGGTACACTTGGGCTGAAACCGCCAACACCACTTGGATCGAGCGGTGGAATCTTACACTGTCAAAATTTTTATTACCACCATTATTATTATTTACCACTTCGATCGCCATAATTTGGATGGGGCCACATGGACGAATGGTGTGGGTGGGAAATGACTGGATAAGTTACAATCTAGCGATCGGCTGTTTGGGAGTTGCTGGACTTTACTTACTCAAACTCACCTGCTCTGGTTGGCAGATGCTCCAACAGGTTCGCACTTATCCCCCCACTCAACTTGGTGAAGCAAAGGTTCGCATCATCAATTTATCAACTCCCTACATTGCTCAAATCGGATTCTGGCAGCCAGAATTAGTTGTCACACAGAGTTTGCTAGATCACCTAGATCCAGAGCATTTAGCGGCAGTTTTAGCCCACGAGCAAGCACATTATTGTTATCGAGATACCTGGTATTTCTTTTGGCTGGGATGGGTGCGTCAGATTACAGTTTGGCTACCTCAAACTGAAGCGATGTGGCAGGAATTATTAGTGCTGCGAGAACTTCGGGCCGATCGATGGGCTTCAAAACACACCGATCCACTATTAGTGGCGGAAGCTTTGCTATTGGTTGTTCAAAATACATCAATTTTTACCGAAAGTTTTTGTACGGGGTTTAGTCAAATTGCTCCAGTAGATCGACTTACCCAGAGAATTGACGCACTTTTAGAAATATCTGAACTCACTAATATTTCGACTCAAAGGTTACGAAAACCAAACGATTTTTGGGCGTGGGGATGGTTACTGCTCGGATTTCTACCATTACTGACAGTACTTTTCCACCAGTAACATAATTTGTTTAAAGAGCTGACGACTGGAAGTCATGGCGAGGAATCGCATGGAGGTTCATCTTGCAGGTTTTTACATGTATGCTGTTGCAACCCCAATAACTTGTGAATATCGCTCAAATTTAGATGGCTGAAATAGATTGCACCCTAATTGTTTTCACCCGCTATCCTAGTCCAAGCAAGGTGAAAACTCGGTTGATTCCAGCGGTAGGTGCGGTTGGTGCCGCCTTACTCCATCGTCGGATGACAATCCAGGTAATCGATCGATCGCGAGCATTGCTAACCGATTTGTCTGTCAAGATCTCAGTTCATTTTGATGGTGAGAATTATCAACAGATGTCCGATTGGCTCGGCACAGATTTAGCCTACCAATCTCAAGGGGGCGGTAATCTAGGTGAGCGGATGGCTCGATCGTTTGCAGCAGCCTGTCAGCCCAATTCATCAGTAGTCTTAATTGGTACCGATTGCCCCGAATTAACCACAGATATCCTCGCCCAAGCATTTGAATTGCTCCAGTCAGGACGAGACTTAGTATTAGGTGGCGCAGTTGATGGCGGTTATTATCTAATTGGGATGGGCGATTATCACCCCGAATTATTTATCAATATCGACTGGAGTACCGATCGAGTATT
>CASBPY010000154.1 GCA_949127675.1 Synechococcales cyanobacterium PMM_0072 | reverse complement strand
CCTAACTGCATAAACATCAGGATATCAGCAAAACTAATTCCGGCGATCGCTACCAGCAGCCGAATCTTTTCATGACTGAGTTGTAACCAAGCCAGCGGAATTTTTTTAAACATAATCTAGCCACTATTTACTATCTACCCTTGATCAAGAGTATGGGTTTAAATACCCCACCCTAAAAACTCAATTATCAATTATCAATTACCTAATCAGTCTGAATCGAGATCGCAATCTTAGAATTAGTTAGTCCTTTAACCTTGCTACTATCAGCGGGATCGATCGCAATTTTGACTTCCACCACCCGCGAATCAGAATCAGCCGCAGGATCAGTGTTTAAGACATCCTGTTTACCAATCTGGAGTCCAATATAGCTAACTGTACCGCTGAGATCTTGACTAAACGCACCAGAGTCACTTTTGATCGTCGCAGCTTGTCCGACTTTGAGTTTACGCACATCGCTTTCATAGACTTCAGCTATAGCCATCATTTTACTGGTTTGTCCCATCTCGACAATTCCCTTGTCGCTGGGGCTTTCCCCTGCGCGAGAGTGGATTTTGATGATTTCGCCCTGATTGGGGGCGCGGACATAGGCTTCAGCTAGTTCAGCTTGGGATTGGCGGGCGGTGGCTTGAGCGCGACTGAGTTCTGCTTGGGCACCGATCACATCGACGCTGCGGACTTCGGAGATTTTGCTCAGAGTGGCTTTGGCTGCGGCGATTTGTTGCTTGGTGGTAGCTAGGGTTTTATCGTAGTTTGCTTTGGCTTCAGCGATTTCTTGAACGGTAGTCGTCGTCAGTTTATTTTTAGTCGCCTGATTTTCGATAATCTGCTGACTAAGGGTAGCCACAGTCTGATTATATTTGGATTCAGCCTCAGCTACTTGTTGCCGAATGGTTTCAACTTCTAGCCGCTTGGCATCAACTTTGGTCGCTTCGATCGCTCGATCGGTATATAGTTGTTGAAAGCGTTTGTAGTCTACTTCAGCATTACCTAGTTGTGATTTGAGCCGCCGGATTGTGGCTGCCTGGGTGGGTTTTTCCCCCGCTAGTTGGGCATTCAGGGATTGAATTTTACCAGCTTGAGCAGCAGGTTCCCATTTTAGTTGTGCTTCTAGTCTCGCTTTGGTGGCTACATAAGTCGCGCCATCACCTTTGAGCTGACTTTCCAATCTCGCGACTTCCGCTGCTTGAGCACCGATTTCGCCTTGTTTAGCTCCAGCTTTTACTTTGGCAAGATTGGCTTGAGATACTTTGACATCTTCTTGTGCTCTTGCCAAGGATGCTTCTAGTCGTTGGCGATTGTCGAGGATCGCAATTACTTGTCCTCGGCTCACTTGATCGCCTTCTTTCACCAACAATTGAGCGATGGTACCCTTCCCCCCTTGGGTGCTGGGTGCCGATATTTTAGTTACTTCACCAAATGGTTCTAGCCGCCCCAGTGCAGTTACAGCCTTGGCTGTTGCTGGTTTTGCAGCAATAGTTTTAGCATCCTGAGTCGCTGTTGAAGGTTTCTGGGCAAACATCCCAGCATAGTGCAATCCGGCTGGCAAGATCAGGATCGCTGCGGTAGCAGCACCGATGGCAATCCAGCGACTGACGGGATTGAGGCTTTTGAATTTATCTACTACGAAATTATCTTCTGCCATAGCTTGTGAGTCGCCTTTTCTAGTTGCCTGAGATATTTACTTACCTGTTAGTTAGTTTAACCTAGAAATAAAATATATGTCAATTACGTTACAATCGCTCAAGCCTATGGCATAATAGGCATACCGTCACACTTCCATACTTACCATTTAGTTAAATAGACTCCTGTGTCATCTTACTTATGATGCCCGTGATCGACAAACAAAAGACTATCAAGCCCCCAAATTCGACTCGCAACTCTGAAGCAACGAAGAATCAAATCCTCGATGCAGCCGAGGCAGAATTTGCAGTGACGGGATTGAGTGGTGCCCGCACAGAAGCTATCGCTGCCCAGACAGGCGTTACCAAGGCAATGATCTACTATTACTTCCAAAGTAAGCAAGAATTGTACCAAGCGGTGTTAGAACGGAGCTTGGTGGGGATGCTAAGTATGGCAGAGGATCTCCAACTTGATTGTTTAGATCCAGATGCCGCACTAGTGACGTTGCTCACAACCATGCTGCACTGTATGTCTGACAATCCCCGGATTGGTAGTATTCTTTGCCTCGAAGCGATACAGAATAAGGGAAAATATTACCCCAAACAATTGGGGGATATCCTATATGGCACAATCATCGAAGTTCTAGAACGAGGCATCAAATTAGGTGTTTTTCGTCAACTCGAACCCCGTCATACGGCGGTAAGCATCGTTGGGGCTTGTTCCTTCTATTTTACTGCTCAAGAAAATCTCAAATATCTATGGCCAGGTAGACGGTTACTAGGTAAAGAATTACTCCAAAATCACACGCAAGAATCGATGAATCTAATTATGGCTGGAGTAAGATTAGTTAATAATTGATAATTAAGAAATAAACTCTTATACCCCATTGCCTTTATGACATTTTTTAACTTTGAAGCTGATTTCGTTGATTCGCTCCGGTGTATTCCGATGATTGTCAGGCTGAAATTGGATACTTGTGGGGTGAAATTAAAGCTAGCAGAGTGGAATCATTTCACCCAAGCTGAATGTCAGCAGTTAGTCGATCTGCCTTGTGAGCAATCCGCAGAAATTAAGGCATATCAAGAATATGTTAGTCGATTGATTTTTGAGCATACCAAGCATGAGGCTAGCCTACTATCGATCGATCCAAATCCACCCTGGCTAAACGATCGAGAAATTCCAGCCAGCATCACGATTAAAGCTAGTGAATCTCAGGCTGAAATTAGTTTAGCTCAATGGGCAAGCCTCTCGCCACTCCAAAGATTCGCACTAATTAAATTAACCAGATCTCAACATGAGAATAACAACTTCTTACCAGCCCTAACAGAATTCGGATTGCTAACTTAAATTATTTGACAATTGCTAGTGTGAAGGGGCGGGTTTAAATTCAAACCATAGCTCCGTTTCAGTTAATTTTATAAACCCGCCCATAAAGATCCTAAATTAAATGTTGAACTTTAAATCTAAACCACAAGAACTAGTAAATATCGACAGTGGTAATCTCGACAATATCGTCGTCGATGTTCATCAGCTCAATTATTACTTTGGCAAAGGCAACCTCAAAAAACAAGTTTTATTCGATATCAACCTCCAAATTGGTAAAGGTGAAATCGTCCTGATGACCGGGCCATCTGGTTCTGGCAAAACTACTCTCCTCACCTTATCTGGGGGCTTGAGATCGCCCCAAGAAGGGAGCATGAAAGTATTAGGGGTGGAAATGGTTGGAGCTAGCAAACGCCAAACAATTGCGGTGCGCCGAAATATTGGTTATATCTTTCAAGCCCACAACTTGCTCAAATCCCTCACCGCCCAGCAAAATGTCCAAATGGCGGGACAACTCCACGACAATATGAGCAGCAAAGAGATCAAACAGCGGGCGATCGAAATGCTCGATGCCGTCGGATTGGCTGATCGCAAGTCCTACTACCCTGATAGTCTCTCTGGTGGTCAAAAACAGCGTGTGGCGATCGCCCGTGCCCTGATGAGCCATCCTAAGCTGGTATTAGCAGACGAACCTACCGCTGCGCTAGATGGGAAATCAGGCCGAGAAATCGTCGAAATCATGCAGCGATTAGCCAAGGAACAAGGGACAACGATTCTGATGGTGACTCATGATAACCGCATTCTAGATGTAGCCGATCGAATTGTCCATCTCGAAGATGGTTATCTGGCGCAAAATGATGTTCTCACCGTTAGTGAATAGTTCGACGATCATGTCAATTTTCCAGCATAAGTGACTGCGCCAATCTAATTCGATCGCTATGAACTGACACAGATAAACTAAGCTCCAGCAACGCTAACTTCTTCGATTAAGGCACAAAGACAGGGATCTTGACTCAGCCACTGGCTACCCACCTGATGCAGGGCGATCATCACTGGCTGAATTTGGTGTCCCTTGGGAGTAAGAGAATATTCGACGTGGGGCGGAATTTCGGCGTAGATGTGTCGATCGACTAAACCTTGGGCTTCTAATTCCCGTAGGCGTTGGGTGAGGGTTTTGGTACTGATGCCAGGGAGTGCTGCCAGTAATTGATATGTGCGCTTGTTGCCACCAAAGAGTTCGCGCAGCAACAGAATTGACCACTTGTTGCCCAACAAGTCCACTACATATTGAATTGGACATTTAATCTCTTGGCACCGATCGACTGGCAACATGAAGTTTATTTCTACTGGATATTTCTACTATTCTAGCTTTGAAAAACAAGATGCTGACGATCAATCTAGTTTTGGCAATCGAGATCGATTAATATACAACATTTCTTTATAAATGGCTCAAGCCAAGAATTAATCACTATCTTTTACTTTCAGTAACTATAGTTCCTATTTGGTAACTGACTTGTGGAAATCGAGGATTTAGGAAAAGATGTTGTTGAGGCACATTTTTACGTCCGCGATTCTATGGTTAATTCGTGCGTGATCGCCAATCAAAAACTTACTAACATTTTTGGTGGTGACAGTTCTAGCATAGTTAAATTGTTTCACAAATTGCCTTTATTAGCAACAATTGGCTGGCAAATGTTTCGATTATATTTATTGTAGTGAATACTGAAGCGGCTAGATGTGAGATCTATTAGACATCAATTTTGAACCTACAGGGAGACAAGAATATGACTCATCGATCGACAATTATTAGTAAAAAAAACACCACTCATCCAGAGATTATTCAACGGCTGGAGCGGTGTGCGAT
>CASBPY010000153.1 GCA_949127675.1 Synechococcales cyanobacterium PMM_0072 | reverse complement strand
TCTCTATCTTCGACAGCAGTGGTATTAAAATCACTGATGGAAGCCAATGAGACAGCAACTTCCCACGGGCAAGTGATGCTGGGAATTTTGGTCGTTCAGGATTTGGCACTGGGCTTTATGTTAGCTGTATTGCCTGCACTCGATCGACCAGCCGAGGAAATTGGTCTAGCGGTAGTTCAAGCCGCAATTAAAATCGGTTTATTTGCCGTTGCTGCCACGCTGATCGGAATTTTTATTGTGCCTCGGCTGTTACGGCTGTTGGCAAGTACAGAGAGTCGAGAATTGTTTCTACTAGGAATTGTGACACTGTGCCTAGGAATTGCCCTAGTTACGGAAAAATTGGGACTATCGATCGAAATGGGGGCATTCGTCGCTGGTTTGATGATTTCTGAAGTAGAGTACGCCGATCAGACTTTGGCCTATGTGGAGCCGATTAGAGATGTGTTTGCGGCGTTATTTTTTGCGGCGATCGGGATGCTAATCGATCCGCTCTTTCTCTGGGACAATCTCGATCTGATCTTGGGACTAGTCTCGATCGTCTTTGTCGGAAAATTCCTGATTATTACACCATTAGTTAAGTTATTCGGCTACCCACTTCAGACTGCACTGATTGCCGGATTAGGGTTAGCGCAGATTGGAGAATTTTCATTCGTACTAGCTAGTGAAGGGCGCAATTTGGGCTTGGTATCCAAGCGAGTGTATTTACTACTATTAGGGACAACAGCGGTGACGCTAGTTGTGACACCATTTGTGCTGAGATTGATTCCTAGTTTATTTAACTGGATTGAGACAATTCCATCACTAGATCGCTGGTTCAAACCTGGAGAACCCCCCAAGGAAATCACTGAACATGTGCCACTCGAACCCCCGATCGTGATTTGCGGTTATGGACGCACAGGTCAGAATTTGGCCACACTTCTTGCCGAACAAAATATTCCAGTAGTAGTGGTTGATCAGTCAGAAGCGGCAATTCAGAAATTGCGCGACGATGGAATCCCCTATATCTACGGAAATGCAGTCAGTATCCCCGTCCTGACTAGAGCAGGACTCGATCGAGCTAGAGCAATGGTGATCGCCCTGCCTGACGCAATGAGTACCCGTCTGTGCCTCAAACACGCTCTGGAAATCTCGCCCGAACTGGATATCGTCGTACGGGCAAATCAATATCAGGATATCGAATTACTCTATCAACTCGGTGGTAGTGAAGTCGTCCAGCCAGAATTTGAAGCCAGCCTAGAAATGGCATCCCATTTGCTCGTAAAAATTGGTTTACCGACAGTCCAAATTCAACGCCAAGTCAAAACCATTCGTAATTCTCATTACATGAAGTTACGACCTGAAGGCGCGATCGGCGAGATGGCTCAGAACATTCAGGATGCTACACTAGGCATGAATCGTCGCTGGTATCGGCTATCATTAACCTCGCCTCTACTAGGCAATTCGATCGCTGGTGCTAGCATTCGCCCATTGAGTGGAGCCACCATCGTCGCTATTCAGCGGGAAGATGGTAGCCAAATTAACTATCCGAATGGGGGTACTACCTTCCAATTGGGAGATAGTTGTTTAGTGGTGGGTTCTGTAGACGAACAAACCGTATTCGAGCAACTTACCAGAGGCGAGATTGCCATTCCAGTGCTGGTAGTTCCTGTAGTAGAATCAGTAGCGGAAGTATCGATCGAGTAAGAAGTGAATAGTGAATGGTTATTTAGTTAGGAGTTGAGATTTCTGCGAATATCTATGCTGCCAGTCTCCCCGTCCCCTAGTCCCCTAATGTGGCTGAATATAAGCGATCGAATGGCGAGAAATCAATGTTTTTTTATCACTTGCATCAGCAAAAAACAAGCATTCAGGATCTTGCCACACAATTCGCCCGACGAAGACATCACCAGTAATTAGTTTGATAGATACTTCAATCTTGTCTTTGATTAACCCTTGAGTTTGGCGGGTGCTAGGTAGATTAACATCAAGTTCAGACATACGCTTATTTGTGTAGATGCTTTGATAAAGTTATTATTCCCACAAATTACACCAGATTGCTATTTATGCCAAATCCTTCACCTGAGAAGATTTCACAAACTGAACATGCCGCAATCGTGACTACAGCTACAATCATCGATCGATTAAAACAAGCTACCACGGATCTACTCTGGTCGAGTGAATCTGACTACCCGTTTGAAGTAGTCACTTGGGAGCTAGGCATTGAGCTGACTCCCTCTGACTTATTCAGCAATATCTATGACACTGATCTAGCGATCAAATCTATCACTTTGATAGATCTATTCGAGCCTGTGCTGACGATCGAAGATTGGTATGAACAAGCAGAATTAGATCTAGTCGATCGATATACAAATCTATTAGATTTGATTAATACTAATCTATCTGAAGTGCAAGTTTTCCGCGTTGGCGAAGTTGAAATCGATATCTACATCATCGGCAAAACCCCAACTGGTGATATTATCGGCTTGAAAACTCGATCTATCGAAACTTAATTGCGCTCAATTGTTTCAAAATTAGACCAACCAGAACCAAGTCATCCCAGACACCCAACTATATGAATAAAATCGCCTACCGAGAATTTGGTGACGAAGAACCAGATCCCGATGAGACATCTGAATTACCCCCGAACCAGCATAAGCTCAAAATCGAAGTCTCCCGTAAAGGCAAAGGTGGTAAAACTGTTACCATCGTCAGTGGTTTCCAAGTATCTCTAGACACATTAACTAGCCTCACAAAAGTATTGAAGAATCAGTGTGGTGCTGGTGGAGCCTTGAAGGATAACTCGTTGGCGGAGCCTCTCCCACGGAGAATCGAGATTCAAGGGGATCATCGGCAGAAATTATTGGAGATTGTAACTAAATTGGGCTACAAAGCTAAATTGAGTGGTGGCTAAACAGCGTAGTATTGTGGGATCGATCTAGATATAAATCAGCCATTGTGTGGATTCGATCGACTATCGAATCAGCGTACAGTAGCAAGTAATTTTAACTACACGTCGATCTCTTGTTATTGGCATGACCTACAGCTTACGCATTATCGATATTCCCAGTACCGAACGTCCCCGCGAACGCTTACTCGCACATGGAGTCAAGCACCTGAAGAATGCAGAATTGATTGCGATTTTGCTGGGAACGGGACAAGGACCTGGTAAACTATCAGCAATCGGGTTGGGTGAGTATATTCTCAATCATTTTGGTCAACATCAGCGCGATCCGTTGGAACGATTGCGGGATTTGCATCCCCAAGAATTAATGGACATTCAGGGTGTTGGTCCAGCCAAGGCTACGGCAATCTTAGCAGCGATCGAACTAGGTCAGAGAGCCTGTATACTACGTCCAGCCGATCGAGCAATTATCGAAAGTCCTGAAGCCGCAGCCGCTGCTCTGAGCCACGAATTAATGTGGTCAACTCAAGAGCGATTTGCCATTTTGTTACTAGATGTCAAAAATAGATTACTCGGTACCCAATTAATTACGATCGGTACAGCCACTGAAACACTGGCTCCACCAAAGGAAATATTCACCGCAATCCTCAAGCAAGGTGCCACCAAAACGATCGTCGCCCACAATCATCCTTCCGGTAGCACTGAACCTAGTCAAGCCGATCTCGATCTGACTCGGCAATTATTAGCAGGAGCAAAGCTACTCCAAGTTCCGTTACTAGATCATCTAATTTTGGGCGGTGGTAATTGGAGTAGCTTGCGTCAAACGACCCATCTCTGGAATGAATGTCCCCAGGAAGATTAGAGCTGGACAACATCACCCAATAACAGAATCGAAATTACCAGCAACAACATCCCCGCCGCGATATCCAGCGTTTCTGGTGACAAGATTTTTGCCAGATAACGCCCTAATAATACCCCGACCAAACTAGTCGCAACCAAAGCCGCACCTGAACCGATAAACACAACCCACGGCGATCCAGATTGGGCACTCAATAGCAACGTAGCTAGTTGAGTTTTATCACCCATTTCAGCGAGGAAAATAGTAATAAACGTAGAAAAGAAAGTACTCCACACCCCAGATTTTGAATTGTCTGCGGTAGATGTCTGTTCTAGGGTTTCTGCGACTAGATCGCTGGATGGATTTTCTGGCTGGGAAGGACTAGTCACAAGCAAGTCTACACTGTAGCTAAGTTTTTATATCTGGCTTATCTTCGCATATCGATCGATAAAGATCGAGATCTAGAGAAAAATTCCCAGTTCTTTGTCAAATCGAATTGCTTCTAAACTCCGCTCACCATACACACCTTCGATCTGCTCCCGACAACAAGCGATCGCAAAATCGTTCAAATCTGCTGGCTCAATCCCAAACATGGCAAAGAAAGTATCTTCCTGTACCCGACAGAAAGAAGGACGATCATCATAAATATTACACGATCGGGTATCTTTATCCAGATTGATACACCAGCCATCCTCACCCACCATACTCAGATAGATGGCTAGCTGCTCCGGTGGCAAGTACTCTTCCAAATCTGGTCGATCGCTCGGATCTAAGTTACAGCAAGCTCCACACTGCTTTACACACTGCCAGGTAGACATATTTTGATTCGTCAGTTGTTACCTGTCTAGTTTATGCGGTATTCCGTAAATTCACACGCCATAAAACTTCAATCAGGATTTTACGATCTGAGGATGGACAGGATTTTGTTGTTGGTACTCTCCGAACTCCCAGCTCCCAACTCCCAACTCTTTGTACTTTTGTAAACTAAATTAATCTAAACCCACTCAACCCCGATAAAATGGAATCGCCGAATCCTGTTGGCTATATAATAAATCTAAGTTTAATTTGAGAGGAAATATGGACTTTTTGAGCGGTATTATTGACAGTGTACTGAGTATCAATTGGGAAGTAATTGCCCAACTGTCAATGGTGGCAATGATTATGATTGCTGGCCCAGTCGTAGTATTTCTACTAGCAGCTCTGCGTGGTAATCTCTAAAATCACCAAGTGGCTAGTGATCTGTGGTTTATGAGTCCCTAGCCGCTATGTTTCTTTACTTAATAATTCAATCTGTCGATCGATCAAACTTACTCCTTCAGCTACATTTTTAATCTCTTGGAGCTGGGTGCGTAATTCTGACGCACCAGAAAATCCCTTGGCATACCAAGTCATATGCTTTCTAGCTTGCAGGATGCCACGCTCACCTTTGTAGAGGTACAAGTTTTGGAGATGTTCTTTGGCACATACTAATCGATCGATCGAGCTTGGTGCTGGTAATAGAGTTCCCGTTTTGAGGAAATGGTCGATTTCACCGACGAGAAAAGGATAGCCAAGGGTACCGCGAGAACACATTACGCCATCTGCTCCAGTTTGTTCTAGACAAGAAATCGCAGATTCTACCGAAAAGATATCCCCATTGGCAATCACGGGAATCGATAGTACTGATTTTACCTGACGAATCCAGGCCCATTTAGCTGTGCCATTATAGCCTTGAGCGCGAGTACGAGCATGAACAGTGATCATCTGTGCGCCAGCATCCTGCATCCGCAAGGCAAAATCTAAAATATTAATCTCATCATCGGACCAACCGATCCGCGTTTTGACGGTGACGGGAATATCAACAGCATTTACGACAGCTTTAACAAGTAGGACAGCGGTATCAGGATCGCGCAGGAGTGAGGAACCACCGCCATTTTTGGTGATTTTATTGACGGGACAGCCCATGTTGATATCGATCGTCTGTGCGCCTTGCCCAACGGCAATTTGAGCTGCTTCACCCAAGAAATCAGGCCGACAATCGAATAATTGGATACTAATTGGTCGTTCATTGGCATCGATTTCCATAATGCGGGGAATCTCCTTGAGATGTCGCAAACTCGAAGCCTGCACCATCTCGGTGTACATCATCGA
>CASBPY010000152.1 GCA_949127675.1 Synechococcales cyanobacterium PMM_0072 | reverse complement strand
TTGCAATACTCCTCATCCCAATTTTCCATTTCCGTGATATGCCAAAACCCATCAAATTTCACGATCTCTTTCTCCAGTTACAAACTCTACAATCCAAATACCCGCTCGATCGTAGAAATCAACACTAAATTCTACCTCACAACTCAACAATAGTCCGGACACCTTTTGAGAAGAAAAATGATCGATCGATCCAAAAAAAGCAATTCATCGCTTAAAGTACAAGTAGAAACCAAGTACAGGATGAATCGCTTCATGGATATTGTACAGAACCTGCTGACAAAAGTGGGTGATTTAGCAAACCGCAACGCCAGTTCCTAGCCAGCCTATTTGTGACGTTGTTCGTAGTATGCGGCAAGGCAAACTTTACAAATCTAAGTCGGTATGGAGATTACAGCGAAAGAACTTACCGTCGCCAGTACCAAAAATCATTTGACTTCATTCCCTTTCATGCACAAACAATTGCGGCGGCGGTAGATCCAAGCCGAGAGCAGATCGCAGCGATTGATTGCTCATTTATCAGCAAGAGTGGAAAGCAGACTTGGGGAGTAGATAATTTTTACAATGGGAGTATCAGCAAATCACAAAAAGGATTAGAAATCTCCGTCATTGCAGTGGTAGACGTGTCTGCCCATCAAGGTTATACCCTCTGTGTCAAACAAACAGCAACCACAGATCGACAGCCCATCACACCCGCTCAACCAACAAAGAAGAAAAAGAAGAAAGGGAAAAACAAATCGAAGTCAAAAGCCAAAGCGAAAACTGAACCAGTTATTTCGGAGCGAGTTAAAGGCTATCTCGAACAAATCAAAACAACTCGTTCTCATTTACCAGTAGCAGTCAAGTATCTAGTTGCAGACAGCTTTTACAGCAAGAAATCTGTGGTCGATGGAGTAATCGAGATCGATCTCCATTTAGTCAGCAAATTACGGATCGATGCCGATTTACGCTACTGCTATACTGGCGAGCAAAAACCTAAAGGCGCACCGCGTAAGTATGACGGTAAGGTGGATTTGAGTGACTTATCCCGACTGGAATTTGGTGGGGAGTTAGCCAATGGCACCAAATTATATAGTCAAGTGGTTTGGCATGTTTCACTTAAACGCAAAATTCGCATCGTCTATCTACTTGACCAACGTAATCCCGACAAGCAGCGTGTAGCGTTGCTCTTTTCTACCGATCCAACGATCGATCCAATCCGGTTATACGAGTACTACAAATCCCGTTTTCAAATCGAATTTATCTTTCGTGATGCCAAACAATTTACGGGGCTTTGCGATTGTCAATCCCGCCAACAACAATCTCTGGATTTTCATTTCAATGCATCCTTGGCAGCTCTCAATCTTGCTAAACTCGAACAGCAAAAAACTCCGTCTGATAGGAGTGAAGCTTCACAACCACAATCTTTTTCAATGGCAACTTACAAGCGGCTAGCACTCAATGCACATCTACTTGAGCGGTTTATTTCCATGTTAGGACTTGACCCGACTTTGATTAAATCCCATCCTAACTACGATAGCCTGCTCCAGTACGGCTCTTTGGCTCCATAAATCTGTCCGGACTATTGTGTATGACTGGTCAGATCTCCAAAATGATATGGCAAATGCTGGCACTACTCAGGCTCTAGCCGAGCGATTGGCAATAGGCGATCTAAAGGTGATCGAACCCCTGTGGAAGCAAGTTCTCGCCAACAAGGGGGCGATGGCGATGATGTGGGAGCAGTTTGGAGATACAGATTATGGTCAATATCTATTGCCAACTTATTTGGAGACAGACAACTCGATCGAATCCACTAAATTGCTAGTGGGAATGCACGTCAGAAAGCCCCTACTAGGACAAGAAGGCGTAGGCATCTCGATCGAAAGTGGGTTTGGCTCGATCGAACAAAAAGAGTCGTTCGGCTATGGTACAGAGGGATTTATCATTCAGGAATACATCGAACTTCCCGAAGCGTATGGCTATCACTATGTCGTGGGAAGTTGGTCGATCGATGGCGCAGCAGCAGGGATCATTATTCGGGGTGATACCTCGAAGATTACGGGACGACACTGTTTGATTATTCCCCATATCGTTTCTGATCATGGTCTATTGATGGAGTGAGAGTAAATTATGGCGATTGATTCTCATTCTGTAATGCTAGGGGCAAGGCTCCGCCAAAGAGTCAAACAAAATAGCTGGGATCTGGATGCAGTATTGCCGATCGATTATGCTATTTCACCCGATATATTCGATCGAGTACCCAGAGAAGTTTACACTAACTTTTGCAATCTGTTGAGTCGCGATGTTTACTCAGAGGGCGACTCTCAACCGTTATATGACTACATCCTGACTCGGCGGGATGAAATGTCCTCAGAGTTTCTAGTAATGCTGAACCTATGGCTGAAGGATGAACTCAAACATTATCAAGCATTGCGCCGCACTTATCACTGCATTGCTGGCGTGAGCTTTGCGGAAATGAATCGCCAATTTGCCGATCGAATCCATGAAATCGAGCCGATCAAACTGGTATTAGCCGATGAGTTTACGCTGTTGGTCACAATGATGTTTGATGAGATTGGTTCAGTCTACTCTTACCGCCGCGATCTCTGGGAATACTATCGTCATTTTGGTGCGGCAATTCAGAAGATCGGCCACCATTTGGTTAAGGATGAGGGGATGCACTTTAGCAATGCAGCGGAGCTACTATTAACCCATCATCAACATCGATTCGGCGAAGTGCAGGAATTATTAGAGCGAATTTCTGGATTGGAAAAGAGTCTACAGAAGTACCATCAAACGTTTTTTCTCGATCATGTCCAGGAACAGTATAGGTTCCCGCCACAGTTTAACTCAGTCCTGATCCAGTTAATTTTGGCACGACTGGGACTCGTACAGCAACCCGATCGAGTAGAATTACAGTCACTATGGCAATGGGTACCTACCGGATCTAGGCTAGTACCAATTTTTGCTGAAGGTCATGTTGATATTTGAACCAATGAAATCGATCGAGGCAATCTTCATCACGATCGCTTTCAGCCCTTGATTAACAGTAGAAATTACTTCGATTCAACCGGACTTCACCATGATTTGGCACCCACGCCACCCAAGTATCGGGAGATTCCTGACAGAGCAGTAGGGCTTCATCATCACTATATTCGCTGGGAAGCTCGATCAACTTAACCCAAGAGTCGCGAGTATAGGTAATCCGGCACACGGAATTCCAGCTTGGCGTGGTTGGGCTGAGCGTCTCTGACACCAATGGATAGATTCGATCGATCGATTTCGTTAACATAGTCTGTCTCCACAGTCCTAACGGAAATTACTTGAGCCAACTGATTTTAGTGACACAAGCAGTAAACTTAAATAGCAATTTTTTTTAAGTTTCTGTATCTAATAATACTATTTTTTAGGTTACTTATCTGCTTTTTTTGCATAAGTTTACAACCACCCACATCCGGTGATGGGGATGGAGGGAATTTAAGTCTGGAAACAGTACTAAAAAAGATTGTATTCTTACTTTCGCCGGAGGTTTAATACAGATGGGGGACAAAAAATTGCTCATTGAGCGGTGGACGCACGTAGTCATGAGGTGCAGTCTTCCGAGGTGCTAGCTCTAGCGGTTCGGGGGTCATATCCACATAGGGAATTTTACTCAAAAGATGACTGATACAATTGAGTCGCGCCCCCTTTTTGTCATCTGCTTCCACCGTGAACCAGGGGGCTTCAGGAATGTTGGTATGGGCGAACATATTATCTTTGGCTTGGGAATATTCTACCCAGCGATCTCGTGATTCGAGATCCATCGGGCTGAGTTTCCAGCGACGAGCCGGATCGATCGTGCGCGATTGGAACCGTCGCTCTTGCTCGTCATCGCTGACGGAAAACCAATACTTCAAGACAATTATGCCCGATCGGACCAACATCCGCTCAAATTCTGGACAAGTGTGCATGAACTCCTGATACTGGTCATCGGTACAAAAACCCATCACATGTTCCACTCCAGCGCGATTGTACCAACTGCGATCAAAACAGACAATTTCACCGGCTGCTGGTAAGTGGGAAACATAGCGTTGGAAATACCATTCAGTCTTCTCCCGATCGCTGGGCGTACCCAATGCCACAACTCTACAGCCACGCGGATTTAGAGGTTCGGTAATCCGTTTGATCGTGCCACCCTTACCCGCTGCGTCCCGTCCTTCAAATAGAATCACAATTCGGGTTCCGGTATGCTTGACCCAATATTGCATCTTCACCAGTTCCACTTGCAGACGGGCAAGTGCTTCTTCGTAAACCTTGCTGGTAAGTTTAGAACTGCCTTCTGACTCGGAAAGATGGTAGAACACCGATTGCTCTGGGGCTTTCAGCTTGGCTTGCTTCTGTTTCTGCTTTTTCTTGAGTTTTTTCTGATCTTTTTTGCTAATATCGGCTGTGGACAAATAAGTTTCGACGACTGCTGGACTAAATTCAGCTCCATTCTTCAGTTTATTTTTCATTAGAAAAGCTATATTAAATAATTGATAATTGGGTTGGTAAGATGGGAATTTTTGCCTGATGATTCTAATTTTAGCTGAAACAGCAGAAGCCCACACTCTAACTGATTCGGGTTAGTGTGTGGTATTTTGGCAGCCTGGAAAGGAATGCTTAGTAGTTGTTATGATAAACGTGTTAGATCACAAGTTTTATGAGTGCCAAATCAGCCCGCTCTTATACGTTGCTGTCGATCGCCGCAGCTATTGTCACGATCGTTCTCAAATTTGGAGCTTATTCCGGTCATACCCTGTGCGAGGAGATCGAACTAGCGATCGTCCAAGCCTTGCCAGGCAGTAATGTGATCGTCCATGTCGAACCGAAAGAAGACCCCGCGTCTTGGTCCGATCGAGATTTAGATCGACTGTAAATTAGCGATCGAATTGTCATTTAATAACTAATAAGCTTTTGATTAGAAGAAACATGGATACATCGCGGATTCGTCCATACCAGCCTGTTTTGTTGCGAATTTTGCATGGTGTCGCCGCCGGATTACTCGTTTTAGCCTTTATTTCAGGCTTTTTGATTTACAACACTTATGACAAGCGTTGGGGTAGTTTTGCTTTACCCACGATCGGAGATATTCAAGGTACTCATGGCACGATTGCCCTAATCTTCCTATTGGTTCTACCAGTTTTTGCTCTATACAGCTTTCATATTGGCTATCGTCGTCTAGTCCAAGAGCAATCTTTCAGTCAATTAAAACAGTTTGGCAAGCCCGTTTGGTGGATATCATTACACCGCTTTGCCAATACATTAATGTTGCTTGCGGCAACGTTTGCTGTGGTAACTGGTCGAATGATGAAAGAAGAATGGCTTCCGGCTGGAGAAATTAATCGTCAATGGTATCTAGCCCATTTGGTGGCGTGGGTATGTGTGTTCATGAGTTTTGCATTACATCTATTGATGGGAGCTAAAGTCGGCGGAGTGCCGTTATTAGTATCAATGTTTAATTGGAAAACGCGAGGCGAGGATACGCCACGTTCCTGGCTTGAAGGGGGCAAAGTAAAACACTCTGGTTTGGTCTTGAAGGTTCTTGAAGGTATTGTGATTGGAGGCATTATGATGGCATTTATTCTGCCAGTTTTTAACTCCTAAAATATAACCAATCTTGTTCGATCTCCTCTCTGCTGGTAGATTCGATCGATTTCGATGCTGTTGGGTTTTCTCTAATGAGAAAGGCTATTGCTACCGCTAAAACTTCACTCAACCCACCCCACCCCTGCTTTAGGAGTAAAGATCGCGGCAGATCGATCGCTAACGCAGACAACAAGCTGTGCAAGAAAATGTTACGATCGGTTGAAAAATTCAGCCGATCCACCTTAAATAGGATGATAGGCAGAATTTTTCTGCTTTCCGACTGGGAATAGACTGAATTTTTCAGTCTTCCACGTCCGCTGAACACGAACGTTAGAGAAGACCACGCTTAAATCAAGTTGGCGTGAAATGAATGATTGTTCAGGAGACATAGATGACCGATACCTTCTTTGCCCACAGGGTTGGGGTGCTAGCCACGATGCACCGTAAAGAACAAGTTATTGCACCTATTTTAGAACGGGAATTAGGCATTAAGCTTCAGATTCCCGAAAACTTTAATACGGATCGGTTTGGTACCTTTACTCGCGATCGAGATCGACCAGGGGATCAAAAATCGACCGCACGCTTAAAGGCCGAAAGCGCACTAGATCTGACGGGCGAAAGTTTGGCGATCGCCAGTGAAGGCAGCTTTGGGCCACATCCAAGCGTGCCGATGATTACCTGCAATAGTGAGTTAATTATCCTAATCGATCGCGTTCATCATCTAGAAATTTTCGGTCGAGAAATTTCGATGGCAACAAACTACCGCCATACAAACGTTCGGAGTGTGGAAGAAGCACAGATTTTCGCTCAAACGATCGGCTTTCCAGAGCATGGATTGGTCGTCATGCCTGCCACATCGACCAAAAATCCCCATGAAATTGTCAAGGGGATTGTCAGTGAAGCGCAACTGATCACGGTTGTGACCGAAGCACTGCGGCGATCTCCGACTATTCATCTAGAAACTGACATGCGAGCACTCTACAACCCCACCCGGATGAAAACGATCGCCAAAGCAACCATCAACCTAGTTGCCGCGATTCGCAGTACCTGCCCCAACTGCGCCTATCCTGGCTTTGAGCCAGTCGAATACCAGCCCGGTTTGCCCTGCTCCCTCTGCCATTTCCCGACACCCTTCGCCCGTGTCGCCATCTACCACTGTCAGCACTGCGGGTTTCGCGCAGAAAAACTGTTTCCAGATGGGATCGAAGCGGTGGATCCGGCACAATGTCTCTACTGCAATCCTTAATATAGTTGATAATTGATAATTGATAATTGATAATTAGGTTTTTAAGATGGCTGATAACTGGAGAAGTAAAATCGTTACCGAAGGAGTGCAACGATCTCCCAATCGAGCTATGCTGCGAGCGGTCGGTTTTGGCGATGGAGACTTTCAGAAACCCATCGTGGGTGTCGCCAGTGCCTACAGCACGATCACTCCCTGCAATATGGGCATCGCCGCCCTAGCAACGGAAGCAGAGGCCGGAATTCGGCTTGGGGGCGGTATGCCGCAAATATTTGGCACCATTACCGTGAGTGATGGAATTTCGATGGGCACTGAAGGAATGAAGTATTCCCTGGTGTCGCGAGATGTGATTGCCGATTCGATCGAAACCGCCTGCAACGCCCAGAGTATGGATGGAGTCCTGGCGATCGGGGGCTGCGACAAAAATATGCCAGGAGCCATGATTGCAATGGCGCGGATGAATATTCCGGCCGTCTTTGTGTACGGTGGCACCATCAAACCAGGACATCTAGAGGGCGAAGACCTCACCGTGGTGAGTTCTTTTGAGGCGGTGGGTCAATATAGTGCAGGTCGAATTGATGAAGTGCGGCTGATGTCCGTAGAGCGCAATGCCTGTCCAGGCGCGGGTTCCTGCGGCGGTATGTATACTGCCAACACCATGTCCTCGGCTTTTGAGGCAATGGGCATGAGCCTGATGTATTCTTCGACGATGGCGGCAGAAGATCCTGAAAAAGCCGAGAATACAGCACTGGCAGGAAAGGCTTTGGTGGAGGCAATTCGCAATAATCTGCGTCCCAGCGATATCATCACCCGCAAGTCGATTGAAAACGCGATCGCGGTAATCATGGCAGTCGGTGGCTCCACTAACGCGGTGCTACACTTTTTGGCGATCGCCCATTCCGCCGGAGTGGAGCTAAATCTGGATGACTTTGAAACCATTCGCGCCCGCGTTCCCGTACTCTGCGATCTCAAACCATCCGGTCGTTATGTCGCCACCGATTTGCACAAAGCGGGTGGTATTCCTCAGGTGATGAAAATGCTGTTGAACCACGGCCTAATTCATGGTGATTGCCTCACTATTGCTGGAGATACCATTGCCGAGCGATTGCAGGGAGTTCCCGACGAGCCTCGCGCCGACCAGGATGTGATTCGTCCCTGGGATAACCCTATGTACGCCACCGGACACCTAGCAATTTTGAAAGGCAACTTGGCAACCGAAGGAGCCGTTGCCAAAATCACGGGCATTAAAAAAGCCCAGATTACTGGCCCCGCAAGAGTCTTTGATTCAGAGGAAGCTTGCTTGGATGCGATTCTGGCAGGCAAGATCGTGGCTGGAGACGTGATCGTCATTCGCTATGAAGGCCCCAAAGGTGGCCCTGGAATGCGGGAAATGCTGGCTCCAACCGCTGCCATCATTGGGGCTGGTTTGGGCGATGCCGTTGCCTTAATCACCGATGGACGGTTTTCTGGCGGCACCTACGGCATGGTCGTGGGGCATGTGGCACCGGAAGCCTATGTGGGTGGCACGATCGCCCTAGTTAACGAAGGCGACTCGATCACCATTGATGCCCCAGCCCGCTTATTGCAGCTCAACGTTTCTGACGAAGAACTAGATCGTCGCCGCGCCCAATGGCAGAAACCAAAACCTCGCTATACCTCTGGTGTTCTAGCGAAATATGCCACTCTAGTATCCTCCAGCAGCCTGGGTGCTGTCACGGATCTCAATGTATCACCTTGATCGAACTGGAATCATCGCACCTGCGTGATTTTAGCTAAGGTTTAGGATTGGAGATCGCAGGAGAATCAAGTCTCTTGCGATCGCAAGATCAATAAATACTCAGATGTTTGAGGTCTTAGGGTTAAACTAGGTCTTAAAAATCAACGCTCGACCGCGAACCTGTTCATTAAATTTGCCACGCTCGTAGACCACTTGTCCCCCGACGATCGTCATAACAGGCCAGCCCGTCAAATTCCAGCCCTCAAACGGACTCCAACCACACTTAGTCTGAAGTTCTGCGCGCAGGACAGGATGGTACGTCTCTAAATCTACCAGTACTAAGTCTGCATCGTAACCAGGGGCGATCGATCCCTTCCCGACAATCCCATAAGCCTTTGCCACTGCTGTAGACATCCAATTAGACACTTGAGCGACGCTACATCGCCCCTGCATCGCCTGAGTTAGCATTAGCGGCAGAGAGGTTTCTACTCCAGGCATTCCCGATGGCACCTTGGCAGGCTCCAGAAAAACGGTAGTTGCAGATGCTGCCTCATCCGTTTGATTTGTGGGAGTCGCCTGACCTTTTTCGGCCAGGGTATGGGGGGCATGATCGGTGGCAATAAAATCAATGATGCCATCCTGAAGAGCCTGCCACAGCACCTGATTGTCGTGGATACTCCGAATCGGCGGGTTCATCTGAATTAGTGACCCCAGTTTTTCATAATCGCCCGTATTCAACAGCAGATGCTGAGGTGTGACTTCCGCTGTTACCCAGGCTGGCTTATCCTGACGCAGTAGCTCGGCTTCTTCCGCTGTGGAAAGGTGCAGGATATGGA
>CASBPY010000151.1 GCA_949127675.1 Synechococcales cyanobacterium PMM_0072 | reverse complement strand
TGGATGCGTCCAAAAGCCGAGATTCCAAATACCCAACCGTGTGTTCCGGTGAATACCAATTCTTCCTAATACGGCATTTGAAGCGGAATCAGCGATCGTAAAGCTAAACAATCTCCCCACCTCCCAAGCGAGGGAATTTTCTGTCAATGCTTCATATAGTTGCTCAATATTTTCCGGCGGCTCTGAGTCCATACCTCGATGAAATTCCGACAACCGTATAGCCTCAAAGATAGCTGGAATATCCTCTACTGAAGAACAACGTAGGAGACACCTAGCTGTCTCGATCGTCAAATCTTGAGCAATAACTTTATTCATCTTACAAATAAATATTTATTCTTTAATCTTGCACCAGAATATAAATACTAGTGCTTAGTATAGATCTAGGGTACCCATTAAGGGCACCCCTACAAGTTGATTGTGTAGGGTTGGTACCCGTGGGTTTTGGCTACCTCTAGAATTGTTGTAATCGTGCTAATAAGATCTCACGTTGCTTCTCTAGCTCAGCCAAACTATCCTTCGTCTCTTGCACTACTTCGGGAGTCGCACGTTCGACAAATTTAGAATTATTCAACCGAGCATTAGTTGAAGCAATATCTTTATCAATTTTGTCGATTTTCTTCTGAATTTTAGCCTTAAATGCTTTGAGATCGACTACACCTGTTAGAGGTAGAATTATCTGCACTGTGGCGAAAACACTAGCGATCGACCGTACTGGTTCTTCAGCTAATTTATCAATAATTGTTAGCTCCTCGATTTGAGCTAAATCACACAGATAAGTTCTGCCCCGTTCCAGAATTTGGCGTTCTTGTTCGCTATCACTTTGAATGATAATAGCAACCTTAATTGCCCGTTTTAATTCCGCCTCGGCACGAAGATTTCGGATGGTACGAGTTACGCCAATCAGCAGTTCAAACTCTCGATCGAGTTCCGTATCAATTAGACTGGTATCAGCGATCGGATATGGTTGAATTGAGATATCATCCCGCTCATCGTTCTGGGTGAAAGTTTGCCAGATTTCCGATGTAATGTGGGGCATAAACGGATGAATTAGCTTGAGAATTCCATCTAATACAAATGCCAGGGTTTGTTGAGTAACTAATTTACTAGTTGGTTCCGCATCTTCCAATAACCGCGATTTGACCAGCTCGATATACCAGTCACAGAGATCGCCCCAGAAGAATTCATATAAACCTTTGGCTGCTTCACCCAGGGCATATCGATCGATATATTCACCCGTCTGTTGGGCAGTTTGATGGAAGCGTGACAAGATCCAGCGATCGGCAACTTCGAGGTTTGATCGATCGGGCAAGCCCCATTGTTGAGGTGTCTTTTCCTCCAAATTGATCATCACAAATCGCGCCGCATTCCAGATTTTGTTAGTGAAATTCCGGCTGGCTTCGACGGATTCTGATTCATCAGTTTTGCGATTATATTGAATCCGAATATCTTGTCCAGCTCCAACAACTTCTCGAATCAATGTGTATCGGAGCGCATCGGTACCATATTTATCGATTAGTAATAATGGATCGATCCCATTATTTGATGACTTGGACATTTTTTTGCCATTTTCATCCAGAACTAACCCATGAATATAAACATCTTTAAACGGCATTTTACCAGTCAAGTATCCCGACATCATCGTCATCCGCGCTACCCAGAAGAAGATAATATCAAAGCCCGTTACCAGCGTCGATGTTGGATAATACATCTCTAAATCTGCCGTGTTTTCTGGCCAACCGAGGGTAGAAAACGGCCAGATCCCAGACGAGAACCAAGTATCTAAGACATCAGGATCTTGAACTAATTGGACATCTGCGCCAAATTGGTCGATCGCTTGGACTCGCGCTTCTGCCTCACTTTTAGCTACAAAGAACGGAGTATTGTCGGTAATCCCCCCACCTGATTCACTCACCGCATACCAAGCCGGAATTTGATGTCCCCACCATAATTGGCGCGAGATACACCAATCTTGCAATTTGACCAACCAATCCCGATATACTTTTGTCCAGCGTTGGGGGACAAATTCGGGTGAATTCTGGTTGTCTAAATGTTCCAGACAGTTATCCGCCATTGGCCGAATTTTGACAAACCATTGAGTTGATAATAACGGCTCGACTGGTACCTTCCCTCGATCGCTATAAGGCACCGTATGCTTATATGCTTCGATCTTAACTAGATTGCCGAGTTCTTCTAATTTAGCAACAACATTTCGCCGCGCTGCAAAGCGTTCCTGCCCCTCAAATTCACCAGCATTCTCATTGAGAGTGCCGTCTTTATTCATGATATTAATCAGCGGTAAACTATGCCGTTTACCCATCGCAAAGTCATTAGGATCGTGGGCAGGTGTAATCTTGACGCAACCAGTCCCAAATTCCGCCTCGACAAAATCATCACCAACGATCGGAATTTCACGCCCAACGATCGGTAAAGTAATAGCCTTACCAATCAGATGCTTGTATCTTTCATCCTTCGGATTAACTGCTACTGCTGTATCACCCAACATTGTTTCTGGACGAGTCGTAGCAACTTCAATATACCCAGAACCATCGCTTAATGGATAACGGAAATACCACAGACTACCGTTAGTTTCCTTATTCTCTACTTCCAAATCCGACACTGCCGACTGGGAAGCCGGACACCAATTGACTAAATACTGTCCCCGATAAATCATCCCCTCCCGATGCAGCCGCACAAATGCCTCTAATACTGCCGCAGAAAGCCCCTCATCGAGGGTAAATCGTTCCCGCGTCCAATCCGCCGACACCCCCAATCGCTTGAGCTGATTGACAATAGCTCCCCCAGATTCAGCCTTCCATTCCCAAGCACGTTCGAGAAACTTTTCACGCCCGACATCTTTTCGTGTCTTGCCTTCGGCTTTGAGCTGTTTCTCTAGAATAGTCTGGACAGCAATACTGGCATGATCTGTACCCGGCAGATATAGGGTGTTGTCCCCTCGCATCCGATGATAGCGAATCAGCGTATCAATCAGCGATTGTTCAAATGCATGTCCCAGATGCAAACTCCCCGTCACGTTTGGCGGTGGAATGACGATACAGAATGGTTTTCCACCTTGAGCCGGATCGACTTGATAGGTTTGGTTTGTTTCCCAAATCTGTTGCCATTTTGCTTCGGTGGTTTTTGCGTCGTACTGGGGGGGAAGATTAGCTGTCATGGGATGCGGATTATCGTTTTGCCTCTCTTACGATTGTGCCATAGTCAGGCTGAGGATGTAGATTTTGGTTGACAGAGATATGTCTGATATGACATAATAATGCTATCATTTATTCTTAAAGTAGATCGAAGAACATCCAAGAACTCCAAAGAATCTCCAAGAACTCCAAAGAATCTCCAAGAACTTCAACTCAAAGAACATCCAAGAACTCCAAAGAATCTCCAAGAACTCCAAAGAAAAGATGAATGAGCAGACCCACCGATCAACTTACAAGATAATCATTATTAATGAATATTTCCGACAGCAAAGAGCTTGTTTTGTTCTATGGTGAAATTAAAACTCCCCCATTTTCTAAATCTGCCCGAACCGAGGTAGGTGCCCTCTTGAGACAGTTACAGAAAGGAGAGCTACTGTCACTACCTGAATCGAGACCTATGCCTACTATTGGTAAGCACTGTCATGAAATCAGAGTAAGTGATGGTGACAATAATAAAGAGTGGAGAATCATCTATCGAATCGATAAAGATGAGATAGTGATATTTGATGTATTTCAGAAGACCACTAAAAAGACTCCCAATCAAATAATTGATAACTGTCAGAAAAGAATCAAACGCTATGATGAAATGCTCGGCACAGGCTAGTTCCTGTAGCGATATAAACGATGGATCCTATAAAAAGACAAAAAATTGAAGCTGCTGGCGGGAGAGTAGTCACAGTCGCTGAATTTCTAGAACTCACACCAGAAGAAGAAGCGGTCGTCGAAATTCGAGTGGCTTTGAGCAAGTCACTTAAAAAAATGAGACAACAAGAGCAACTTTCTCAGCAAAAACTAGCTGAGAAGACTAACTCTAGTCAATCGCGGGTGGCGAAAATGGAAGCTGCCGATCGATCTGTGTCGATCGATCTGTTAATCAAGTCGCTACTGTCTCTCGGAGCTACCCGTGAAGATATTGCAGCAGCAATATCAGGGAATTAGTAAAGAATAGTCAGTGGATTAGCGATCGGTCTATCATTAAATTAGTTGGTCGCAGTTGATTTACCAATACCCCAAATCACAAATCGATAATTTCATGATGGACGCGCAAAATTTACAAGAACGAATCGCTCAAGTAGAAGCCAAGCGAGGGATGCTACTCAAGTATCAGATAGATCCCAGTCTCAGTACCTTAGCTCTAGATATCGATCAAGCTCTAGTCGAAATGGACGACTTGATGACTGAGTTTCGGCAGACTTTTCCGACGGGGATTGTCGAGCCACCAGTATCCTAGCCGCTGAAATAACCAGAGATGATGGGTACTAGTTTCGATCGCGAGTACCCTCGATCGGATCGGCATATTTATGTACCGATCTAAAATTCGACTAGACATCTCTCCAAAATTTATTGTACTATTAAGGACAATTGGCGTTTATATGACGGCATAGCAAGTCCCTAATTATCCATAATTTGGATCGCAACTATCTAGAGACTATTAATGCTCTAGCTTCAGCGGCGAGACTCTTTTTTCTACCACTATCTACAATTCCGTTATCATTCGTGCCTAATCTTTCGACCAACTCAGTCATCTCAACCTATTTTACTGCCCCAGCGTGCAGTGAGAGAGATTTGTGGCAACTAGAGCAAAATTGTGGTGAGAGATCGATCATGAAAACTACGGATACTCAAGCACGGCATCTACAACCATTGGACTATTGCGGGAAAACAACTGTCATAACACCAGCATTGATGTTACTCAGTTGAAAAAATAACAAGAAAACAATTTACATCTTCTTGTGACCCCCGCTTGTCTAACCATAGACAACGGGGGTTGTTTGCTAAGAGGCTAAAAATTATGAAACAGGCCACAATTGGAATCTCAGACAGCAAGTCATTCGATCTCAAACAGATAACTGCATCTGTACTGAATAATTCTGTCGTTGTATTTTCGACCAATTATTTGCCAATGGCACGGATTAATATTCGTCGAGCTGTCGCGCTATTAATTAGTGGTAGAGCCGAGCCATTGGACTTGCAAGACACCAAACTTGTCTGGGTATTGAGATCGCCATCAGTTGCGATCGAAGTACCGCACCATATTCGCCTGAAAATTACTACCTCAGAACGGTTGTGGAAATTGCCGAGTGTCAGTCGTCGCGAGCTGCTTAGGCGAGATGGACATCGTTGTCAGTATTGTGGAAGTGCGAAACAATTGACGATCGATCACGTCATTCCCCGCTCCAAAGGTGGTACCCATACCTGGGACAATGTGGCGATTGCTTGTGAAACTTGCAATCACAAGAAAGGTGATAAATATCTGAGTGATACAGCGATGACACTCAAAACTAAGCCCAAAGCTCCGATGCATCCGACAGTAGCGTTTGCAGAGCAGTTTTGGCAGAGTCGTGGCGATCGAGAATGATTTGGCAACCATTACTAGATCGGGCATTAAACCTCTTTCTCAAACCAAATTGTCCAATGTGCAATCGCACAGCCCAAGCTGTCTTTTGCAAGTATTGTCAACGCCAAATTCAAGATTGTCAGCTACTTCAACCCGATCGATATTGGCAGGGAGATCTACCCTTATTTGCGTGGGGTAAATATGAAGGATCGATCAAACAATCGATCGGTAAGCTAAAGTATGATGGCAATCGATCGATTGGCAATCTTTATGGTGAATGGTTGGCTACCAGTTGGCAAAAGTCTCAACCTTCAGGTTTGACGACTAAACTAATAGTTGTCCCAATCCCGCTCTACTCCGACAAACTAATCACTAGAGGTTTCAATCAGGCGGAATTAATTGCACGGGGGTTTTGTCAGGTAACAGGTGCTAAATTAGACTTGGGCTTACAGCGAACTCGATCGACTGTCGCTCAATTTGGACTGTCAAAATCAGCCCGCCAAGAGAATGTCGCGGGTGCATTTACCCTCGTAAATTCACGGTTAAAGCCTGGTGACACAGTATTATTAATCGATGATATTTATACAACTGGTGCAACTGTTCGATCGGCAGCAGCGGTAATTCGATCAATGGGGGTGAATGTGTGTGGAGTTGCCGTAATTGCTACTGGACGAGATCGTTAGATCGATCAAAAATTTACTCAAAAATTGACCATAATCTAGCTGGTGGGCACTGCCCACCCTACGTTTATTTATTCACCATCCACCACTTGTAGTGAGCGTAGCCGAACTATTCACCAGCCAAAACCTACTTCAACCGACAAGAACTACGATAAGAATCCAACTCAGGTTCTTGCCAAGAAAAGGCAAAGTGACTAATCGAATTAATTTGGGGTAGAGCGCGATGAATACCATCCATCTGTGCTTCTAGGGATGGACGACCTTCGATGGGCTTGCTCCAGGTTCCGGCTAGGGCTGGAATCACATTAACGTTCGGTGGCGCAAAGCTGACAACGCGACGGACTTGATCGGTGATACAATCACTGTGGTTGCAAGTAGCATAAGACATTGGGTGCCATTCACTAGTCTGGAATCGATCCCAAGGTTGTAAGCGCGAATCGTAGCCTCTTCTGCCAATTGGTTGATTTGCTTCAGGAAAGAATACAGAGCCGGATTTAATTTGTTGTTGCTCTACAGGTGCAACGGCTTTTTGTAAAAACTTAACTACACCATCACTGGCATGAGCAAGAGCAAGCTGCCACAAATCCCACTCAATCCAAGGGAATTTTTCCTCATAAGACATGCTGATTTCGCCTTCTAGGGGGGTGCGCCCCTGCCACAGGGGTGAAACCTCATTGGGGTAGAGTTTATCGACCTCCTTCAGGTCATTAATCGTGATCGTGCCTTTGTCAAGAAAGCGATTGATCAAGTCTGTACCTTTGCTATTTTGGGCTAATGCCACGAGGGTTTGCCTAGATTCATCACTATAAATCCAGAGATCTTTGACTTGACTGGCGATCGATTGTGCGCCCTGTCCGCGTGGAAACCGAATATAATCAAACAGCACACCATCAGGGCGGCGACGGATAACCTCACGCACTAGCTTTTGATAATCAGCGCGGGCTTTGCTGCTGTAAGGATCGACAAATAAAACAGAACCACCAGCACCATCTGTCAATTTTTGGAAACCTTCTTCACCTGCAAATAAAGTAGTCTCACCCCGTCCATTAATTGCTACGGCTGACTGTCCTTCGGGGACCATACTATAGTCTGCTCCGAAATTGAGACTATACATCCAAGCATATACTTTCAATCCCCGTTCGTGCCCTTTTTGGATCGCGTCAGCGAGAAGATCGATTTTTTCGGTGCCCCGCTGGGTCAGGACGGAGTTCCAAGCAGTAGTATTACCCGTGCGTGGTAATAAGGCTTTGCCATAGAATGTGGCAACATAGACTTGGTTATAGCCTTTGTTAACCATATTATCAAAGACTTCTTCCAGTGACCCAGGGCGGGTATCACAAGGATACAGTCTCACCCAAATTGCCTGATTTTTAAGCCAGCTCTTTTGCCTACATTGCTGAACATAATTTAGGTGTTTTTTGACAATCTCACCATATTTGGTTTGAGTAGTTTTATCGCCTTTCTGAGCAGCTACTCGCAGAACATTTTTGGCGGCGACTTCTGCTGGCGAAATCTGACAGTAATCTGCGGGCTGGGCTGAGCTGGATGGAGCGTAGTAGGCTTGTCCGATCAGACTACTGAGGGTAAATGTCCCAACGAATAATTTTTGGTGCAACTTGTGACGATTCGATCTCGATAGTACGATCAGAGAATGTGGGTGTAGCTTACAATCCATAGATAGTATTGATCGAAGGTCGCAGGTAGATGTTGAGCCTCTTAGTATAAAGGAGAAGCCAATCAGCAGATCGACTTCTCCTTCAACTCTTTTAGTTTCGACAGATAATTTGCAACTAAAGTTCCTACTAGAGCATCAAGCCTAATCTAGGCATTGCGTTGTAATGCTAATTCAATTTGCTTGAATTTCTGAGTGAGACTAGTTCTGAGTTTTTCTGGTAGGGGGCGATTTGGATATGCTGCGTAGTGGGCAGCGAGGGAATTCAAAGCAGTCCGCATACTGGTAAAAGAGCTAAGTTTGGTCAGAGCTGGATCTTGGCGGTAGCGAGAAGCAAAATCATTAATATTTACTCGTGCCAAAGCCTGTGCCGCAGCTTTGTCTGGGGAGTCATCGGGCAACTCCAGCACAGTTTTCATACTATTTAGAACAGTCATCACATCCTGACGGTAATTTCCAACTAGCCCACCAGAGCTAGCGGAACAGCCAGCCAAGCCCACAACAACTACTAGTACTAAAGCCAATAACTGCGACCACAGACGTTTTAACATAGGTGTAATGTAAAAAGTTAAAATTTCAAATAATCTCCATCCTAGCGCGAATCCGATCGGAATGGAGGCTTTAGATGTTAGGCTTTGGGCGTTAAGGGTTAGGCTTGAACAGGTAGATCCATAAAACACATTTTGTGCTTAACTATCCCTAATATCGATCAAACCTGTAATCTCAAACGACAAATCGAGCCTAAAGCCTAATCCCTAAAGCCTAACCCCTATCTCCTGACTCATGACTAGAATTTCTCGTCCTTACATTTTTGTCTGGACTCTTATTGGCTTATTTCTGACAATCGGCGCAAATTTTGTGCCTGTTTATCTGATCAGTTCTCCGACGCAATGGCTAAGTCAAGGAATTACTGCCTACCCATTAGGATTTAAGTGTCAAGTTGGAGCAGTATTGTTAGTAAGTTGTTTGGGTGGAAGAACTGCGGGAGTATTAGCTCAAATCGCTTATTTGTTACTAGGATTGATCTGGCTAAAAATCTTTAATGATGGTGGTGGGTTTGAGTATGTTCAGAAACCTGCTTTTGGCTATTTATTAGCCTTTATTCCTGGATCTTGGGTTTGTGGGCAACTTGCTTTCAAGCGAACTCGATCGAAAGCAGCTATAGCGAGTAGCCGCGTCGAGCTGACACCAAAACCGCAGCTAGAACATCTCGGTTTTAGTTGTCTGTGTGGGCTTGTGACGATCCATTTTTTGGGAGTTATTTATTTGGTTGGTTTTAAGATGATCGATCTGCAACGGTCAGGTAATTTTAATCTTTTAGATTCGATCGTCAGTTATTCTATTTATCCGTTGTTTAGTCAATTGTTACTAGCTTGTGCTGCTACATTGATCGCTTTCGTTTTGCGACGAGTTATGTTTTATTAGGATTCGATCCATGAGAATTAGAAATTATTATTTTTGGCTAGCAGCGATCGTCAATATCGCGATCGATATTTTGAGCAAACGAGCGATTGTCGAAATACTCAAAGTAGAGCGAACATCTATTGCAATTATTCCGAATATCTTTCATTTTACTTATATCCGCAATCATGGCGCAGCTTTTAGTATCCTTGCGGGAAATCCACTACTCAGATGGTTGTCGCTAATTGTGAGTCTAATTTTGATTGCGATCGCTATTTCCAAAACTTTTAGCAATATTTGGGAACAGCTAGGTTTTGGACTGATCTTGGCAGGTGCCGTCGGGAATGGTATCGATCGACTATTTTTTGATGGTTCTGTCGTAGATTTTATCGATCTGCGAATAATTAATTTTGCGATTTTCAATTGGGCCGATATATCGATTAATCTAGGAATTATCTGTTTGCTAATCCACACCTTTATTTATCAACCAAAGCACTCTAACTCTAAATAGCGATCAAACAAAGTAACTCATGGCTAAAGTCTATTATGTGCTAATACCTGTTCTAGTTGCCGTTCAGATTGTCTTAAACAATCATGCTTGTGCAACTCCGCTAATTACGACTGAACCTACAACTAAGCTTGAAAAGTATTTCACTATTTATGTACCGATTCAATTACCAGCTAATGGAGAGGTTAAGGATATTTTATCCGATCGAGATATCCCAACTGGAGATGGTGGATTTGCTAGAGATTATGCAATTAAATTAACTGCTGGCGATAACATTGCGATCGATCTAACTTCCGAAGTCTTCGATACCGTCGTAATTTTACTCAGTGCTGAAGGTAAGAATATTGGTAAAAATGATGATGGTGCAGATGGAAGTAGTAATTCGTTGCTATTTACAAGAATCAAAAATTCAGGTAATTACATCATCCGCGTTCAAGGTTTTGGTGAAACTAGTAGTGGAGAATTTAAGCTTAAGGTTAGTAAGTTGAAGGAAAAGTGAATAGTAAATGTATTCCACCATTCACCATCCACCATCCATCATTCACCAATCTACATTCCAATTGTCTCGTAACCAGCATCTACATAGATAACTTGACCAGTAATCCCACTCGCCAGATCACTCGCCAAGAAAGCGGCGGCATTACCAACTTCAGTTTGAGTCACAGTTCGTTTTAATGGTGCCACATCTTCAACGTGGTGAATCATATCCAGAATACCACCGACAGCCGAAGAAGCTAATGTCCGAATTGGTCCTGCGGAAATCGCATTGACGCGGACGTTTTGAGCACCAAATTCTGAAGCGAGATAGCGAACATTCATTTCTAAACCAGCTTTAGCAATCCCCATCACGTTATAGTTTGGAATCACTTTGACACCACCGAGATAAGTAAGGGTAATGATACTTCCACCCTCTGTCATCAAAGGTTTTGCAGCACCCGCTAGTCGAATTAATGAGTAAGCACTAATATCCATCGCTTGAGCAAAACCTGCGCGGGAAGTCTTACTAAAATCGCCAGAAAGATCTTCCTTATTTGCAAAAGCGAGACAGTGAATTAGAATATCCACTCGTCCCCATTTTTCACCAACTTCAGCAAACGTTTTATCGATTTGCTGATCATCTTGAACATTCAGCGGGAGATAAATACTTGGATTCAGCGGCGCGACTAATTCTTCTACTTTTCGCTCCATCTTCCCCCGTTCATCTGGGAGATAAGTGATCCCAATATTCGCACCAGCCGCATGAAGCTGTTGGGCAATGCCCCAAGCAATCGATCGATTATTGGCAATTCCAGTGACTAAGGCGTTTTTTCCGCTTAAATTTAACAAAGCTAACTATTACTCCATCTTGACTCGCACGGCTCATGATATCAGCTACCAGTCAGTACTGACTAGTTTTCCTAGAGCCTGAAACTTAAATCCGGTCAGTGAGCGGAGCCGTTGGCATCGCGTGCGCTTTGCGCTTACTGAAAACCCAAATCCTGTCTGCTTGGTATCTCATGATACAAAAAACTATTGGCAAGTCAGATTAAGTATTGTGTAATACCGTTAAATAAATCCGGTCGGCTAGACTTGAGTAAATTCGCCAATTAGTTTGGGGTTTGCCGGAATTGAAACTTTTAGATATTTAGTCTATCAGATTCAGATCTCAATCGCGCAAGCGCGCCCTCAAAGGTGGTCAAGTCTGAAATTGTCAGTCCAATTATTCCCAGCGAGCACTAAGTTAAGATGGTCATGATGCAAGATAAACCCGTAGCGAGTGTCTTCCAAGAAATGGCTGGAGGAGCTTTCCCACCTGTAGTTGAGACATTTGAGCGAAACAAAACTATTTTCTTTCCAGGCGATCCAGCGGAACGGGTCTATTTCCTCACTAAAGGGGCGGTAAAGCTGTCTCGTGTCTACGAAGCGGGCGAAGAGATTACGGTGGCTTTACTGCGGGAAAATAGCGTGTTTGGGGTGCTATCGCTGATTACGGGAAATAAATCTGACCGTTTCTACCATGCAGTTGCATTTACAACGGTAGAGTTATTATCAGTATCGATCGAGCAATTTGAAAAAGCCCTCAAGGATAATCCCGAATTATCCTGGATCATGCTCAGAGGTCTGTCTTCACGGATTCTCCAAACCGAAATGATGATCGAAACTCTAGCTCATCGAGATATGGGTTCTCGGCTGGCGAGTTTCTTGCTGATTCTCTGTCGCGATTTTGGTGTCCCCAATGGCAATGGCATCACGATCGATCTCAAACTATCACATCAAGCGATCGCCGAAGCAATTGGCTCCACTCGGGTGACAGTGACTAGGTTGCTCGGAGATCTCCGCGATGAAGAAAATCAGGTGATCTCGATCGAAAAGAAAAAAATCACCGTTCACAATCCGGTGGCTCTGAGTCAGCAGTTTAATTAGGGGATAGGGATAAGAGAATAGGGTAAAGAGGAAGGAATATGAAGATTCTCTCCTCATGTCCTAACCCCTACCCCCTATTCCCTATCCCCTAACTTCTAGTTATGATAGATACTCTGGGAAATCCGATCGATTCAGCAATCCCTGACTTATTTTTACTAGACTAGAATGACAAAAACTAACTTAGAATTTTTAGCAGAAACAGATTCCGCGATCGCGAGTTTAATTGGTTCCGAGCTAGGTCGTCAACGGACGCACCTGGAATTGATTGCCAGTGAGAACTTCACCTCTGCGGCGGTAATGGCAGCCCAGGGTTCGATTCTTACCAATAAATACGCAGAAGGTTTACCCACCAAGCGTTATTATGGTGGGTGTGAATTCGTCGATGAAATCGAACAAATTGCCATCGATCGAGTCAAAAAGTTATTTGGTGCCGCCGCTGCCAATGTCCAGCCGCACTCTGGCGCGCAAGCGAATTTTGCGGTCTTCCTCGCCCTGCTCAATCCTGGGGACAAAATCATGGGGATGGACTTATCCCACGGTGGACATCTCACTCATGGTTGTCCGGTAAGTGTCTCAGGTAAATGGTTTGAGCCTCACTACTATGGCGTGAGTAAAGAAACTGAACAATTAGACTACGACCAAATTCGGGATTTGGCAAAACAACACAAGCCAAAAATGTTGATTTGCGGTTACTCTGCCTACTCGCG
>CASBPY010000150.1 GCA_949127675.1 Synechococcales cyanobacterium PMM_0072 | reverse complement strand
CCGACTTTTTTTGGAAATATTGAGATTCTCAATATTTATACTAGCCAAACTAAACCTAATTTATTAAGAACTTTTATGATTAAGTTGATATATTTTAGATCGATTGTCAGAAAACGGAGTAAGGACGAGATACGTGCAAAATTATTACAAACGTAAGGAACGACATTAAGCCGTCAATTAAGAGACTGTGAGACCCCACCTAGTAAAGCTTCTAGCCTAGAATCATCTACAGCAGTGATAGCGAAGCGCTGCCTTGAGCAGGTCAGATATTCCCCCACTCATAATTTTGAATTAATTTAGCTCTTGACAACAGGAAACCCGATCGAGTAGATTGGATATTAGTTTGGGGTCATAGCTCAGTTGGTAGAGCACTACAATGGCATTGTAGGGGTCAGGAGTTCGAGCCTCCTTGTCTCCATCGGGTTAAAGCATAAGCTAGGTAAGGTTTTTAGGAGTCACATTAGTCCTAATAGCCTGTTTTTACTTTCTACAAATATTAGATTGTAAAACCATCATACCTACAGATTTACTGCGGGGACAGGTTTATGCAATTAATCCTAACGGAACAAAGGGTCGATCAGTCCGCTGATTGATTTCTGAATCTTGCGTTTGCGTTCCCACTTTTTGAACGCTTGCTCGTAAGCTTGTCCCTGACGCTGAAAAAAGAACTTCCAGGTATTTAGCCCAAAGCCGATACTCCACATACTTAAGATCCACAAAGACCAAGGGATCCCAAATCCGCCTGCGAGAAATAAATTAAAAGATACCAAACCACCATTTACGACCAGATAGGTGCCGAGTTTCCCTTGAAACTTCGACTTCCGATGCACCTCAAATTCCTTAAATCTTTCAGTACTACTCTGCTGAGTCAGCCAGCTAGTCTCAGCTAGCTTGAGCGTAGCTGGTGAAATCCGCATTTCATCAGCAATTTCTAATAGCTGTGCGTAGGATAATTCTGTGTCCTGCTGAGGATACTGAGCCAAAGCGATGTTCAGAATTTGCTGGACATCTTCCTGACTATAAGAGCGAGTTAGGGGCTGTTCTGATGAGTTCATATCCGGATCGAACTAATTACAACTAGTAGGCTGGACAAATAGCTATACCTATTATCGCATTTATGATTTAGTCGCGAGAGATCGATCTCCACACTTGACAGTCCTAATCTAACCAACAATTTTCCACCAGCCAAAACTGGGACCAATCCACCGCACCATAAACCAGCCAAACACCAATAACCCAATCCCAATCCAGGCTCCTTGGGTACTCACCCTTACAAAGTCTTCCGACTGGGTTGTAGTTAGTGGTAGCCAAGAAATAATCCGCGTTCCTTCAGGTTTGGAGTTATTCTCTTTCCGTCGTTTTGCATCACCCATTACTATATCTCGATCGAGTTTACTACTGATGTGAATCTAGATATTATTCGCTAGTATTGTCAATCAACCGCAACTAAATTTAACCCTTGCTACCGTGCAGCACTTGCCAATTTAGTTGGAATAGTGGGTGCTACAACTGCTGTATTTGATCGCCAACCATTCAGTTGAGCGTATAAACTAGAACCTTCACCCGCAGCTACCGTTGGTAATACTTCTCTGATATGACTAGCAACTGCAAATGTTGTGCTGTCATAGGTTTGAGTCACCAGCTTGGGATATAATCCGATCCCAATAATCGGAATTAATAAACAAAATGCGATCGCTAATTCCCGTGGTTGGGTATCTACCAATATCTCACCATTTGATTCGCTCTGCTGACCATAAAACACCCGGCGCAACATCGACAACAAGTAAATCGGCGTAATTAATAATCCCACGGCTGATAAAAACACCACCCCAGTTTTGAAACCGATGCTGTAGACATCACTAGTCGTTAAACCGAGGAAGATCGTCAGTTCGCCCACAAAGCCACTCATACCAGGTAGAGCTAGGGAAGCCATCGATGCAAACGTAAATAACGCGAAGGTTGTAGGCATGGATTTTGCCATCCCACCCATTTTATCCATTGATAAGGTGTGTGTCCGCTCGTAAATCGTCCCAGCCAAGAAAAATAAGGCTGCGGCAATCAAGCCATGTGAAATCATTTGCAGCATCGCGCCATTGATACCCAATGCAGTGAAGGAGGAAATCCCAATCAGCACAAATCCCATGTGCGAAATCGACGAATACGCCAACCGCCGTTTGAGATTGTCTTGAGAAAAAGCAGCGAGAGCACCATAGACAATATTTACCACGCCCAATACTGCCAGCACAGGCGCAAAATATACATGGGCATGGGGCAACATTTCCGCATTCAACCGAATCAGCGCGTAGCCGCCCATCTTCAGCAATACCCCTGCCAAAATCATCGAACCAGGCGCGGGAGCTTCGCCGTGGGCATCTGGTAGCCAAGTATGAAACGGAAAAATCGGTAGTTTGACACCGAAAGCAATCAGGAACCCTGTATATGCTAATAATTCTAAACCGATCGGATACTGCTTCAAACCCAACTCAGTAAAATCAAACGTAACTGTATCTCCATAGAAAGCTAACGCTAAGGCAGCAACTAGGATAAAGATCGATGCAAGGGCTGTATACAGAATAAACTTCGTCGCAGCGTAAAATCGTTGACCCCCACCCCAAATCGAAATAATCAAATAAACCGGAACTAGCTCCAATTCCCACAACATGAAAAACATTAGTAAATCATGGGCCAGAAACACCGCAATCTGGGCACTGTACATCACCAGCATCAACCCATAAAATAATCGCGGTTTGATCTTAATATTCCACGCTGCAAAGATGGCCAGGGTCGTCACAAAGCCAGTTAATACAACTAAGGGCATAGACAATCCATCTACGCCCACAGACCAATTTAGACCCATCTGGGGGATCCAACTATATCGTTCGACTAACTGTAAATTTGGGTTCTGAATCTCATACTGTGTAGCGAAAGTATAAACAATCAAACAGAATTCTAAAATGCCCACTCCTAATGCGTACAGCCGCACATTCTTACCATCAGTGTCAGGGAGTACAGGAATAGCTAAGGCAGCTATGAGCGGAAACGCAATAATCGCAGAGAGCCAGGTAAATTCAGGATTCATGGGAGAGGCAATGAGGTATCGAGTAGACTACTTCGTAGCTAAACAACGACAGCATCTAACTGTGGTGAGTATAAATACTCATTACGTCAATGATATCTTTTGTTAAGAATGATGGCAACGTGTAAATAGAAATTTACATACTTTAAAATCTCGTTACTATCTTACCCTCTTTTCAGTCCAATACCGCCAACGAAAGCAGCAGCGGTTTTAACCCCTGGGATGATCTGGATCGATCTCATCTCCCTGATCGTCAGTCAGCCAGTGACCAAATTCTGCCATAAACCTGTCGCGTAAAATTGCATCTCGAATCTGTTGGGTAAACCGAACTAATTCAGTAATATTGTGAATCGATAATAGGGTAAAACCAGTAATTTCGCCACAACGAACTAAGTGGCACAGATAAGCGCGGCTAAAATTCTGACAAGTATAGCATGGACAAGTATCGTCTAAGGGGGTAAAATCGCGCTTGAACGGGGCATTCTTCAGATTCCACCTTTCACCCCTTACAAAGGCTGCACCGTGCCTAGCGACCCGTGTAGGGATGACACAATCGAATAAATCGATACCGGAGGCAATTGCGATCGCCATTTCCTTATAGGTGCCGATACCCATCAGATAGCGAGGCTTGCTCTCTGGCAATAATGGTGCAGTAGCGCGGACAATCTTGTGAATAAAATGCGCTGGTTCGCCGACACTTACGCCGCCAATCGCATAACCATGTACATCAAATTCTTGCAGAGATTTAGCCGCCTCTGCTCGTAAATCTAAGTGTACACCGCCTTGGACGATCGGAAACAAGGCCTGATCGTTAGGGCGTTGATGTGCCTGCACACAGCGTCCAAACCAGCGATAGGTACGCTCAGTCGCCGCAATTACCTCCTCTCGGGTGGCGGGATAGGGCGGACATTCATCAAATGCCATGATCACATCGGCACCGAGGTCATTTTGAATCTCGATCGATTTTTCTGGTGAGATAAAGATCAGCCGTCCATCGAAGGGGGATTTGAAGGTAACACCTGCTTCAGTAATTTTCCGCATCTTACTGAGGCTAAATACCTGAAATCCGCCAGAATCGGTCAACATCGGCCCGTTCCAGTTCATGAATTTATGCAATCCACCTGCTGCCTTAATGATGTCTTCGCCTGGACGCAGATGTAGATGATAAGTATTTGCCAAGATCATCTGGGCTTGGGTATCTTCAATCTGCGCCGCTGTCAGCGTTTTGACAGCCGCAGTCGTACCGACAGGCATAAATCTCGGTGTTTCCACAATCCCATGAGGAGTATGAAAAACACCCGCACGAGCATGGGTATGGCTGCATTTACCGATGCAGTCGAAGGAAAAGGGTTTGTGATTCAAGTGAGGAGGGAGAGATGGAGGACTGGGAGACTGGGAGACTGTGGAACTGGGAGACGAAAACCTTAGCTGGTGGGCATTGCCCACCCTACTCACTATTCACTATTCACTATTCACTATTCACTATTCACTATTCACTATCTACTAACTCGCTGGTTCATCCCCAGCCCAGCCCATCGGCGATGCTTCTGCGTCTTCTTTAACACGGCGGATGGGGAGATTGGCGATGAGGGCGGTGACTCTTTGGTTGCTTTCGAGGGAAAAATCTAGTCCTTGAACGTCAATTTCGACATAGCGAGAAACGACTTCGAGAATTTCTTGGCGCATCATCTCAACCATTTGGGGGCTGAGATCGGTGCGATCGTGCGCGATTACTAATTGTAACCGTCGCTTGACTTGATCCTTGCTTGACTCGCTGTCAACACGAGGAAATAGCATGTCCAGAAATTCATTAATCATGATCATAGTAGTGCGATCGGTAGAAGGAATTAGTGCCTGAATGATGAAATTGTTGATGGGTGAAGAATAGTTGCAATAATTACTGACAAATCTACCGACCCAATACCGAGCTATATCGAGGTTATTTAACTAATTTTGATCACAAAGACAAGAGGGTTGTAACACCTACGAATAGTCGATCAGTGGTGAGCTGTTGGAGCCTTAGCTCAAACCATGTACTGGTTATATTACTATTTTGTAAATATTTTACGCAGCCGTGTCAATATGTTACCTCGATCAACTGACAAATCTAGGTAAGGAGTCTTTTCGCCACAGAGTCGATGAGCAATATTTTCAAAGGCTTTGGCTGCACGGGAATTGGGGTTATTTTCTAGGACTAATGGTTCACCCCGATTGGTGGAGGTAATCACCCGCTCATCTTCAGGTACGACCCCGATTAGTTGAATGGCAAGAATTTCGCTGACATCTTCGACAGACATCATTTCGCTCGCTTCCACCATTGCTGGGCGCAGACGATTGACGATTAGCCGTGCGGGACTAATATTACTAGCTTCCAGTAGCCCAATTACCCGATCGGCATCCCGAACAGCCGAAATCTCTGGAGTCGTTACAATCAGGGCTTCCTGGGCTGCGGCGATCGCATTTTTGAAGCCCATTTCAATTCCGGCTGGACTATCAATCAAGACAAAATCAAACTGGGGTGCAAGTTCGCCAATCATCCACTTCATGTGGTTGGGGGTGATCATTTCTGCCTTGCGATTTTGGGTCGCAGGTAGTAGTACCAATCCTGGTTGACGTTTATCTCTTACCAGTGCTTGATCTAGCCGACATTCTCCCGCCAGAACTTCTACCGCAGTATATACAACGCGATTTTCTAACCCTAGTAATAAATCGAGGTTTCGCAGCCCAAAGTCACCATCGACGAGCGCGACTCGGTGCCCCATTTTAGCTAAAGTCATTCCCAGGTTTGCCGTGACAGTGGTTTTACCCACGCCGCCTTTACCGGAAGTAATTACAATGATGCGAGTCATGGATTGTTAGTGATAAAAATCTGATTGGTGGCAAGGGATAGAGTCTGAATTATGCGCTCAAATTTAGTCAGGACGCAGTGATGGCGGTAGAGCTAACT
>CASBPY010000149.1 GCA_949127675.1 Synechococcales cyanobacterium PMM_0072 | reverse complement strand
ACCCCCAACTCCCCCATGCGCTTAACCTCCCTCGATGTCTTCCGTGGCATCACGATGGCTCTAATGATTTTGGTCAATATGGCTAGTCTTGGAGATACTTACCCCTGGCTAGATCATGCACCTTGGCATGGTTTGACGATCGCCGATTTAGTATTTCCATTTTTCCTCTATATCATTGGTGTAGCAATGGCTTTTTCCCTCGCTAAATACACGAGTGGAAAAGCCCCCGTCACCAAGCAGGTATATTGGCAAATTATTCGTCGCAGCGCGATCTTATTTGGATTAGGCTTGATTTTAAATAACTTATTTTGGAATTTCAATCTGACTGAGCCAAAGTTTTTTTTCGATCTCGAACATCTCAGAATCATGGGCGTATTGCAACGAATTGGAATTGCTTTCTTGCTTGGCTCGATCGCAATTATGCTACTTTCTGAGCGAGGATTGTGGATTCTATCAGCAGAGATTCTGATTGGCTATTGGTTGATTATCACATTTATCCCGGCCTTCGATAATGCTGATGGTGTGTTTAGCAAGTTTGGTAATTTTGGGGCTTATATCGATCGATTGATTATCACTCCAGCTCACTTACACAAAGGCTCTAAGTATCTCAGCGATCCAGAAGGATTGTTTAGTACACTGCCAGCAATTGTGAATATCTTATTTGGTTATCTCACAGGTGCCTGGTTAAAGCGGCAATCTGTCATATCCTCGCGGACTAGCATCAATTTATTAATGTTTGGACTGGTAGCTCTAGTTATTGGCTTAGTTTGGAATGGCTTTTTCCCAATCAATAAGAAACTATGGACGAGTTCTTTTGTGTTGGTGACAACTGGATGGGGCTTAATCTCCCTAGCTGCTTGCTATGAGCTGGTAGATGTTCGTAAGCAGATTAAGTGGTTTAAATCACTGGAAATCATGGGTTTAAATGCCATCTTTATTTATGTTGCTTCGATTGTCTTAATCAAGCTATTAATGGTGAACCAGATTGGTACAGATGATAACGCCAAATCTATCTACGAGTCATTAAACAATCAACTATTCGGCTGGGCTGGTGCGCTCAATAGTGGGGTACTTTTTGCGATCGCCACAGTCTTATTATGGCTAGGCGTAGCCTATTTGATGTATCGTCGACGTTGGTTTGTCAAAATCTGAGTAACAAATGTTACTACCTACAACAATAGTCCGGACTATTGAAACTGGGGTTCCTAAATTAAAATTGCTCGATTCTTCTTTCTGCTGTTGGCGTTAGCCTGCCGTAGGCAAGGCAGAGGCTTCGCTAAAGGAGAGACTATCCCAACGGATTTGGCATCAGACATTGGCTATGTAGCTTGACTCACGGCGTTATCGGACTTAAATCGAGGAATAATCCAGATTTGAGAACGATTATCATTTCATGTTATAGTCTTGGCTGATGGTTCAATACCTTGTAAGATAAGTTCATATTTCTTTAAATAAGGAAGCTATTCGTCAAAATTGCCCTAATAGTAACGTTAAGACTCCTTAATGCGTCTCAATCAAAAGATTAAATATTATTTTTACCGATCGATCTCAGCCCTTGTAGCTATGATGATCGTGGCTAATTCTTTTACACTAGATCGAGCGGCATCAGCCCTAAATCCACGACCACAGCAGGAAAGGCAAACCTCTTTGGCAGAGCCGATCGGGAAGAGAATCGCTAGTAGCTCTAATATCTGTTCTAGTAATCTCAACTCAGTCTTAGATCCGATCGTCAACGCGCCTACCTTTGCCAAAGGGAGGTGGGGCATACTGGTACAATCTCTTGCTACTGGACAAACACTGTATGAGCATAATCCGGAGTTATCGCTCATCCCCGCATCCAATATGAAACTCCTGACTACCGCAGCGGCAGTGCAAAATATCCCCAAACTACAACCAATCGATCTAGAACAATTGCTGCGAGCGATTGGTTTGGTCAACCGCGATAGTAATAACGGACAAGCGAACCGACTTCTGAGGCGGATGGGTGGAGTCCAAGCTATCAAAACGGCAATCGCCCCCTTGGGAGTCAATCCCGACACTTATAAACAAGTAGATGGTTCGGGCTTATCCCGCAGCAATCGGGCAGAACCGATCACATTTGTCGATCTGCTCAAAGGAATGTCTAACAGCCGTGAAAATAAAATTTTCTACGATTCGCTCTCGATCTCAGGGCTAAATGGTACATTAACCAATCGCCTCACAGATCCCTTTCTCCAAGGTCGAGTCCATGCCAAAACCGGAACCTTGAAGGGTGTAAGAACACTCTCTGGCTATCTAGACAATCCCAATTATGGCAAAATGGTATTTAGCATCATGATCAACCAGTCGGGATTATCGGGAAAGGTGATGACTAACGCGATCGATGAAATGGTTTTAGATTTAGCACAAGTAAAAAACTGCGCTTAAGCTGTTGAATTGCGCCGATCAGTGGAGGGGTAGAGGCTAACAAATCAAGCACACACAGACCAGACAAACAACTCTCCCCGATTCCCTCCAGCAGCTAATCGACAGCCCGTCGGATGCCTGTTGCCGTTGTTGCAGTAATGATTCAATCCAAATTGAATCGACTTCTAATTCAGGCTGTGATTGCGCTTGAACCTCTAAGCCAAATATTTGAATATGCCCACTAGTTGCACCTTTATGATTACTTTGAAATGACACTGACATAAACCCATCATTATTGAGATGTTGAGAATCTACTTCAATATTTGCCAAGCTCTCATTAAAAAAGTCTGGATCTGAAAGGTTAGTATCGAGTAGTAGAGATAGTGGTACTTTCCCACGTTCCGATCTTAAAATTCGTGCCCCTTCTTTAACCGATCTTAAAAATTCTTCTGTCTTATCAGCTCTCTGCTCGGAAACTAGATCGGTTTTGTTGAGAATTATAATATCACCACAAAAGATTTGCTCGATCGCCACATCACTATTGTAATGCTCGATCGGCGTGAAAGTTTCGGCATCGACAACAGTAACGATCGAATCTAAATGGGTGAACTCGCGTAAATCGTTACCTAGGAAAGTCAACGCGATCGGTAATGGATTAGCAACACCCGTTGTTTCAACAATTAGATAATCAATTCGCTCCCGCCTAGTTAAAATTCGATAAACAGCATCAGCAAAATCATTATTAATCGGGCAACAGATACAGCCATTAGTTAGCTCGATTGTATTTTCATCACCATCATCACCAACCTTAACTAATAGTTGACTATCGATATTAATATCACCAAATTCATTGACTAAAACAGCAATCTTATAACCCTCAAAGTTTTGGATAATATAGTTTAACAGCGTAGTTTTACCGCTACCTAAAAATCCTGTCACGATCGTTACAGGCAATTTCTGTGGTGGTGCATCAAGTGTGTCTAGCATAAATAAATTGAATATTAAAACAAAAAGATATATGGATTTGTAGGGGTAGGTTTATGCAATCTAATATCGATTTTACTGTTCAATCTTAAACAAAACCTACCCTCCTTCACCAGGGTCTAAAAATATCTCAAGGGATTCTGGGCAGAACCAGATCTGCATACCCGTTGGCTGATGATTCAGCAATCGCGAAATGGTGGCTCGATGACTCCATCTGTTCTGGCTCAACTGCGGCGGTTCGAGCGGGATGGAAAGATGATCTTTTATGAGCAATGTGGAGTATCTCAAGCCGAATGGAGTGACCAGAGCTGGCAGATCCACTGCAATAATTCAGCCATACATGAATGCATTCATCATCAACAAATCGACCGAATTTGGGTCGCGACAGGTAGCCAGTTGAATGCTAGAAATCATCCTCTATTAAAGGATGTTTCAGAGGTTTATCCAATGGAGGTTGTGAATGGTTTACCCGTCGTTGATGAACATCTCCGCTGGCAAGGGTACGAGCTATTTATTATGGGTGGTTTGGCAGCATTACGAGTCGGCCCAGCGGCGCGAAATCTGTCAGGTGCGAGGGCTGCTAGCGATTGCCGAAGGCAGGTTTTCAACCAACGAATTGTGCCAGCTTTGACTAAATCTAGCTTGGCATTAAAAGGGTAGAACTTTCGATCGAACAACCCCATTCACTGCCATCTCCGAGAATTGCTCGTCCCCGCCTTTTCCAGTTCAGGTTCAACTCGGCAATCAAATCGGGAGGTAAGGAAAGCCAACCATTGAATCCTGTATCGACGATCGCATCTTGCGTAAAAACCCTGCCATCAGTGCGACGAATCGAGAGTGGAATAATCGGCTCAAACTCGACGTTCACGAACCCAGTAATCATATAGGTCTCCGGCTGCGTCCGCCAAACCGACGAACGTGGCGAGAACCAATGCGAACCATCCAAATTTGAGCATCGGGGTGACGGGCTTCAAGGAGATTGCAAGCAGCAATTTCACTCTGATCGACTTCAAAATCTCCGGTCTCAATGTCGATCGCTACAATCTTGCTATGATTTCCTTCCTCAACTTGCTGACGAACCTGAGATTCATAAATCTCATCACCACGTCGAGCGAATTCTTCTTTACTATAGCGGGGTTGTCGAACCGTCATCGGCTGCACCTTAAATTCAATGTTGCTTCTCTATTCTACCTTGAGTGACGGAGATGGCTGTTGTTCTGGATTTGTGGGCAAAAATGAAATAGTACAGACAATCATTATAAGTGCGCTGTGACAAAATCTACTATTGTGAGAGTTAGCTCGACTTGAGATGACAGTGACAATCGGGTTTTTCTAACAGAGATGCAATCAAAGCATTCGCCGCCACTGCTGCTAAAAGTCCACCACCGATCGAGCCTTGAATAGTAATATAGGGTACACCAGTAGCCATCAGTCGCCGTTTAGCAGCAGGCGCGTGACTAAATCCGATCGGCATCCCAATTACCAGCGCGGGTTGAATTTGTCCCTGGGCAATCGCGTTACATACTGCCATCAGCACAGAGGGAGCATAGCCGATAATTAGGAGCGAACCAACTGGAATTTCGTGGAGCCGATTTAGCCACCCTTTATCTTGCCAAAATGCTTGCTCTGCTTCAGCTACCCCTGTGATGTGAGGATCGTCGATCAGCGTCTCAATCTGACAGTTTAAATGGGCTAATCGAGTCCGATCTAACGTCGCAGTT
>CASBPY010000148.1 GCA_949127675.1 Synechococcales cyanobacterium PMM_0072 | reverse complement strand
GTAGGTAAAATCTGACTAGATACTCGGACATTCCCAGTCCCAATCGCCAAACCAGGTACTAGAACTTTGGTTTTAACCTTGGTGCCTGGATTCAAAGCAGTCGCGATCGATTCCTTGATCCCGACAGGCTGCTTTGCCTTAGCCGAAAGCTGTTGGAATCTTACTGGTGCTCCAGTAAAACTTGCCAGGGGATCGAAGTTTTGAGCACCCTTTGCTGTTGCAACAGATCGCTGGTTGCCACTAGTCGCCAATGTATCGATGGCTAGTTGACGAACTGCTTGATCGGGGCTGGTAGGAATCCCTTTTAATAATTGTGGATTAATGTTTGTGCCAGTCGATTTGAGACCGCTCCACGATGGATAAGGTGCTGGTACTTTAGTTGAGGCGGTTGTGCCTGAATTAGGTGCTGCACTAGAACATAGCGGGTTAGATAAAACCAACGCTGTTCCCAAAACACCAATACTAGGTTGCAACCATGTGAGCCAAATTTTGGACATTTTGAATTAACTCTATAAATAGTGAAAAGTTTTAGTTACTGTAACTTGCCTGTAGTTAATAATTATGCTTAAATTTGGCAAGCTGTCAATAGTAGTTTTGGCTGATTTTCCTTCAAAGCAGAGATTTTTCTGACTTTTAAGTCAATCGGCTGAGAGAACAGCGATCATAACTAGATCGCTGACTGAGAGTTCCAGACTAACTCAGTAAGTGGGGATCTACAATTGCTACATTGCCAAACTTAATTAATACTAAGCAAGCTGATTCAATTGTGATCCTATAGTCACAATCGTATCATATATTTTTTACCACCTCATCCGTATTTATGCTGGCATCGCCCACAGCTCGATCGAACCAAGCTGGCTACCTGTCAGTAAATATTCTGAATCTGGCTGCCAGCATAATGCTGTAACTTGACTGGTGCCAGCGGTGATAATTTGGTAAATTTCGCCTGCTGCCGACCACAAGCAGGTGTATCCATCTGCTCCACCAGATGCGACAATCGGAGCCTGAGGATGGGCTGTAAGTACTGTTACCGTGTCTTGATGACCTTCTAGGTACTGACCTGCCCAATCAATGTTATCTGCGGTTAATTGCCAAATAATGATCGCGATCCCACTAGCAACTGCCAAACAAGGAGGGATAGTTGGTGCCATCCAGACGATTTGATGAATTTTGCCAGGACAACCTGTGAGTGTCCATCGCTCAGTGGGATGGTGCCAATCAACGATCGTCAGGGTTCGATCGAGATTACCCGCAGCTAGGTAGCAACCATCTCTAGACCAGGAAATCTCTAAACTCGCGGTATCTAGCTCAATCCGTTGAATTGGTGCCTTGCTATCTTGTTCTGTCCAGATCTGGATCCCTTTATAGCCAGCCATTGCTAGGTATTTGCCTGTGGGATGCCAAGCTAGGTCGAAAATTGAAGATTTGTCAAATTTGGAGGTCGCAATTTGACTAGACTTGGGTACATCCCAAATTTGTAGCTGTGAACCATAGCTGATAGCTAACTGGGCTGAGATCGGATGCCAAGCTAAATGCTCGATCCACTTGCCAATCTTAATCTGATTGACTAACTGTGGTGTCTGGTGGAAATCTTCACAATTCCAAATCAATAATTCTCCGGCTTGCCCACCCGCAGCTAGCCACCGACTATCGGCACTAAAAGCAAGCTGATCGATCGATTGTCCATCTGTCCCCTGTAATCTGACTAAATCTCCCTGTCTAGGATTCCACACGACTTCTCCCGCCGCTGAACTTGCCGCCCAACTTAGACCATTTGGCGCACAGGCGATGGCAGTCACTAGATCGTCGAGTTGACCTTGCCACTCTAGCTCTAATTCAGACTGCCAATTTGTCACCATCTTAAAATGTAAAGAAATTACCAGTAGAAACACCCAATCTCACGTTTTAGAGTTAGGAGTATTACTACTGGTAATTTACTGAAGTATGGCTCAAGTCAGACTTGAACTGACGACCAAGGGCTTATGAGTCCCCTACTCTACCGACTGAGCTATTGAGCCAAGGCATTTAACGTATATCATCATAGCATGAAAAATGCAGTTAAAGCAGAATCACCGTTAAACTGGTTTAGATTCAAGTCCAAACCTAACTATTGGCGGGGAGATGGGCGATCGGATTGACAGCACTTCCTCCAGTGGGACGAATCTCAAAGTGCAAGTGGGGACCAGTGCTACGACCAGTACTACCCATTGCCGCGAGCTGCTGACCTTGGCGAACGGTTTGACCGACACTGACTGATAGGCGACTATTGTGGCCATAGCGAGTGGTTGTGCCATCACTATGCCTGACTTCTACTAGGTTGCCATATCCACCTGAGTTCCAACCAGCGGAGATCACTGTACCATCGGCAGCAGCATTGATTGGGGTACCGACAGGGCCAGCTATATCAATGCCTTTGTGCATTCGACCCCACCGTCGTCCAAATCGGGAGGTAAGTTTGCCTGCCGCTGGCCAAGCAAAACCAATCGTCGTTGTGCCAGGTTGGGTTGAGGGAAATTTATTATCGGAATCTCTGAAATCACCTTCATCGCCACTTTGATATCCACCTTGATTAAAGGCTGCTTGTCCAGTTGCAACTGGCTTAAAGGCTCTATTTTTTGGTGAAGCTACATCGATCGGGACAGCAGATTCACTACCTAAT
>CASBPY010000147.1 GCA_949127675.1 Synechococcales cyanobacterium PMM_0072 | reverse complement strand
GGACAATTTTAGTCGGTAGAGTGCGCTGATAATTAGTTCTATTGAAATTGCGTGAAAACTTCCAAACTCCAAACCCATAAGCTCCAACCAAGCCAATTACCACAAAGTTCATACGTTTTGGCCAAATCTTGATTAATGACGGTTGTTACAGAATCCGCTATCGAATTGATCTATGATGACAAGCTACAACTCTATTTTAGCCAAATTTTTGGATATTTATTGATTGGGAGCAATATATTAACCTATGCGATCGACCAGCCATAGGCTTGAGAAATAGCATAACAATTAAGATGTATCGGGTAAGTATCCCCTGGAAAAGAAGATATGCAAGTGCGAGCAGTATTGATGGCGGGAGGTTCGGGGACGCGGCTACGACCTCTGACATGTGAACTACCTAAACCAATGGTACCAGTGATCGATCAACCGATCGCCGAGCATATTATCAACTTGCTCAAACGCCATCAGATTACTGAGGTAATTATCACCCTGCATTACTTGCCAGAGGTGATTCAAAATTATTTTGGTGATGGGAGTGAGTTTGGGGTCAAAATTCACTATGCGATCGAAGCCGAACGCCCACTGGGTACGGCTGGATGTGTCAAAAATGTCGAAGAAATGCTGCTGAGTACATTTCTGGTGATTAGTGGTGATAGTCTAACGGATATCGACTTGACTAGTGCGCTCGAATTTCATCGCCAAAAGGGTGCGAAAGCAACAATTATCTTGACCCAGATTGGTAATCCAGTAGATTTTGGTGTAGTAATCATCGATGAAGATCAACGGATTCGACGATTTCTGGAAAAACCCTCGGCGAGTGAGATATTTTCAGATGCCGTGAATACCGGAATTTATATTCTAGAGCCGGAAGTATTGGACTATCTCCATCCTGACACTGAGGCCGATTTTTCCCAAGATTTATTTCCCCAATTGCTGGCTCATAATATCCCGCTGTATGGCTATGTTGCTGATGGGTATTGGTGCGATATTGGTCAACTTGATACCTATCGAGAGGCGCAATACGACGCGCTAGGGGGTAAGGTCAAACTTGATTGGTCATTTCCGGAAGTTAGTCCAGGGATCTGGATTGGCTCGAATACCTATATCGATCCCAGTGCGATGATTGAGGCTCCAGCAGTAATTGGTGCCAATTGTAAAATTGGAGCATGGGTGAAAATCTCCGCAGAGACCGTGATCGGTGATAATGTGGCGATCGGTTGTGGTGCCAATCTCAAACGGCCAATTATTGGCAATGGCTCGATTATTGGCGAGGATGCCCAGCTTCGGGCTTGTGTCCTAGCGCGGGGAGTGAGGATCGGTCGGGGTGCTCAAGTGCTAGAAGGGGCGATTTTGGGGGCATTGTCGAATGTCGGTGAGGAGGCTAAAATCAACCCGAATGTGCGGGTCTGGCCGAATAAAGAAATCGAACCTCTAGCGGTGCTAAATTTGAATCTGATTTGGGGCCAAATTGCCCACCGGAATTTATTTGCCCAACGGGGTGTGCAGGGATTAGCCAATATTGATATTACGCCCGAATTTGCCGTGAAACTGGGTGCTGCTTATGGTTCTACCTTGAAGCCAGGCAGTCAGGTGACAGTTTCCCGCGATCAACGAAATGTATCAAGAATGGTATCTCGATCGCTAATTGCCGGATTAATGTCGGTGGGGATTGATATTCAAGATCTCGAAGCCACCGCTATTCCCGTGGCTCGAAAGATCATCTACTCACTGCGTCAACGCCAAGATGAAGTCACAGTGATTGGCGGGATTCATGTCAGGTTGCATCCCGATCGAATGGATTCTATCCTAATCGAATTTTTTGACGATCGCGGTATCAATATCTCGACGACTCAGGAAAAAAAGATCGAATCAGCATATTTCAAAGAAGATCTCCGCCGAGCGCGAATTCCCGAAATCGGGGATGTCAATCGCTTTTCCCAAGGGATGGAAATTTATAAAGCTGCCTTCCAAAAACAATTAAATATCGATGCGATTCGCCACGCCGGAACCAAAGTAGTCGTCGATTATGTTTATGCAGTCTCTGGTGCCATATTGCCCCTGCTACTATCTAAATTTGGTTGCGATGCCGTCGTGCTCAATGCCAGCCTCAATCAGATGTCTCTGACGGTAAATGAACGGGAAGCTCTGCTAAATCAACTCGGACATGTGGTAGTTGCTCTCAAAGGTTCCTTCGGTGTCCAAGTCTCTGCCCACGGGGAACAACTAATCCTCGTCGATGAAGAAGGGGTGCCAATTCGGGGGGATATGCTCACCGCCCTGATGGTCCAAATCGTCCTGACAACATATCCTGGTGGTACCGTCGTAGTTCCCGTTCAAGTATCTAGTGCGATCGAACAAATTGTCCGGCGACATGGGGGCAAAGTCAAGCGCACCAAAGCTAGTCCAACTGCTTTGATGGAAGCCTGTCAACAGTTGCCAAATGTCGTCTTAGGTGGAAGTGGTGAAATGGGTTTCATCTTTCCCGAATTTCATCCTGGCTTCGATGCGATGTTTTGTATCGCCAAACTGATCGAGATGCTTACTCGTCAAGAACGTTCTCTCAGTAGCCTCAGAGCCGATCTTCCCCGCGTCTTTTATCGGAGTCACTCTCTCCGCTGTCCCTGGACAGCAAAAGGTGGCTTAATGCGGCATATTCTCGAAAATCATCAACCAGAATATCTAGACACCGAAGATGGGGTCAAAATCATCAATTATCAAGATGACAGATGGGTATTGATTCTACCCGATGCTGGCGAACCATTGGTGCATATTTATGTCAATGGTAACGATCGAAATTGGGTCGATGAAACCATGCGCGAATACCGTCAAATCGTCCAGGATTTTATCGAACACCTATCGACAGACTAGTGATTAAATTATAAATCCAGTAAAGTATCTACCCAAGCTGGTGCCTTGGGAATTGGATTGCCTAGTTTTTCAAACATCAGCAGTGCAACTAGATGAACGACAAAGAGATAGACAATATTGCTAAATAAAATCAGGATAATTGCCAAAGCTTGAATTACGAATAAACTTGGTTCGGCAAGGATGCCCAATTGGACAAAGATCCATTCTGCTAAATCATGAATCCTCGCCATCAAATACATCCACAGATCTTCACCGATGAAAGCTGAAGTCAACCAAAAGCGAAAGAATACGCCGATACAATCTAGTAACGCACCCAGAGCAATCGAAGTCAGCCAGCTCGACTGTCGCCGCCAACATGCGCCCAGTTGTACCCCCATTAGTCCATAGGGAATCACAAACAAAATACTCCGTGTCGGCCCTAACAGCACGGATAATAATAAACCAGACACCAAAGCTGTCATCCACCCCGCACGCTGTCCCCAGCGTAGATAGATCAACGCAATCGGAATCGGGAAAAAGATTCTAAATATAGGTATCCCAGGCAAATAATAATTAAACAACCAGAGTAGACTTGCCGTACTTGCGAGAAAAGCGGTTTCTACCAAAATAATCGGTGGCTTGCTAGTCGGAAGACTAGTCACCTTCGGTGTCTGTTCTTCGGGGGGAGATGGATGCTTTCGGGGAGATGCCAATGGACTACCTCGATCGCATGAGCGATCGGCTAAATGAGTTATGATAGAGAGCAGTTTGGTAAGTCTGTTAATTATAATTGTAAAATTTAATTGTAAAGCGACCCACCCCCAATCTAAATAGTCAGCATCTCAATTAGTAAAATCGTTCGCGATCGAGTTGCTCAAACATTTGATATGTCGGAACTTAGCACAAACCTAAATAATTTAGACACGATCGTCAATATCCCACAGCAGATCGTCATCAAGCCAGCTCAGATTGAGATTCGTCCTGTCAATGAAGACGAAATCCATTGTGTCGCTGATATTATCACGCGCAGCTTTCATTTCGATCGCGGCTGGATGGCTTGGTTTACACCACTATTTAAAATCGGGATTGCTGAAGATCTTCGCAATCGCCTTCGCACCCGCGTTCCTAGTGCGCTTCATAGTAAACCACAGCAACAAGTTTGCTCGATCGCGCTTTGTGTCGATGGAGCACAATCCTGCATTTCCGGTACTGTGGAGGTGGGTGTACGTACTGCCGAGCGATATCGCCAACATCATCATCGCTATGTTTATCTCTCCAATCTCGCCGTCAGCAAAGATTTTAGACGGCGCGGAGTAGCCCAAAAACTAATCGAAAGCTGCGAACAACAAACCCTAAATTGGGGCTATACCGAAATCCATCTCCATGTGATGGGCAATAATGAACGTGGTCGCAATTTGTACCAGAAGCTCGGATATGAGGTCATCTCTAGCGAGCTGGTATGGTCAATTATCCCCTGGCATCGTCCAGAGCGATTATTTTTACGCAAACAACTAGTAATTGGTGAATAGTGGATGGTGAATGCTCAATAAGTAGTAAATGAGGCTTTAATCGATCGAAAATTCAGGTAGCATGTTCTTAACATGGGAGATTTAGTGGAGAACATCAATGTTAAATATTCAAACAGCTCAGAGATTATTACCAGTTCTAGCTTTAGCTAGTTGCTTGGTTGCGGTTGTACCTGGAATCGTTAGAGCCGATAGTTTGCCTGGATTTACGTTATTTAGTGGGATCGAACCAGCAAATCAACTAGCTTATCGGTTAGACTCAGGTAATCGAAATGCTACCGATCGCTATCGACTCAAGATTCCTGGCTCAAAAATCAATCGTCTTGGGGCAGCTCAAATTCAAATTACTTACCCTGACTACTTCAAAGGCAAGTTTGATGAAAAAGCTATTGAAGTAATTGTGGGTGATAAATTAATCCCCGTTCAGACAGTCAAGTGGGACAAGGAACGCCAAACGATCGAAATCAATCTTGCCCAACAGCTCAAAACCAAAGGCGAAATCGAAGTTGTGCTCAATAATGTCCAGAATCCCGACAGTAGTGGGATGTACTACTTTAGTTGTCAAGTCAAGAGTAGTGTAGACTTTCCCCTAGCTCGATACATCGGTACCTGGATTCTTAGTATTGACTAGGTTTTAATCAGGACGTTCGCGTCCTGAACTCTATTTCCTAGACTGGCTTTCTCATCACAATCCGATGAAGATCGGCATCATGCTGTTGAAAGAATAGCCAGGAAATCGGAAAAAAAGTCATATAGCGATTAAAAGTCTCTAAATTGACTAACTCTAATGCTCGCGATTTGTTTGCGACTAGCCGCTCGTACCAGGCACGTAAAGTCGGTCGATAGTCGTGAAGTGAGTCATGGCTGATCTCAAACCCGACTCGCTGTGCGGCATCGAGATGAACATGATGCATTACCAGCATTGATCCTGGGAAAAATAGTTGCAACATCACTACTGATGTTGGACATACTTCTCGTGTGAGGGAAAAAAATTGATGTACAGCTAGTCCACCTGGAACAAGGGCATCATAAATTTTTTGATACATTTGCTCTATTTCTTTAGGGCGAACATGTTCTAGTGCTCCAATCGATATTACTCGATCGTAAGGCGCACCTTCAAAATTCTCCGTAATAAAATTACTTAGAGCGACATTGAGATTCAACTCTTGATGAGCGTAAATTTGTTGTTCTCTAGATAAAGTAAATCCAGTTAATTCACCCCGATGTCCATGATCTTGCAAGAACTTGAGCATCGCCCCCCAGCCACAGCCTAAATCTAAGATCTTTTCATCGCCCTGTAAATTCAAGAGTGAGAGTAAGTATTCAGCCTTGTGTGTCTGTGCGGTTTCGATGGTTTCCGTATCGTGATGAAATTCAGCGCAGGTATAAAATCGGTACTTGTGATTTAGGAATAAAGCGTAGAAGTCATTTGAAACATCATAATGAGCTTCAATCCCTTGAGAATGTTCGCGTTCGAGCATCGCATCGATATAAGTAGATCGGACTGCGGCTGGTGGATAAGATCGCGCAATCCATTCCAGCAGTGAGGATTTTGGCTTAGTCCAAAATTGCCAATTTTCGGTAGGATCGAGGGGAGCCGATGTATGAATTCTGTAGTTGGCGATTGCATAGAGTGGTCCTCGGACAATTGTATCTGAGATTAGCCGTAATAATTTCATCGGGTTTTCCTAGTTGGGATCAGGGATAGTGTATGGATCTAAATTTGTTTCAGCATAGGGATTTAAAGAAAGTAGTTGACGAGTGAAGGATCTGCGGGTAAAGGTGGGAATGCTATTGATAACGGCTGATTAATTATCTCAGTCATCGATTTGACTGAGAACCAGCAAATTTTACCAACAGCAGTAAGATCTAAATTTTTTAAGCATACTTGAGAATAGTCTATGTCCAGTCAATCCTTGTCTAAATCAGTAAAATACGATGAATCAGCAGTCTCAGGTCTAGATCTGCAAGGTATGGACATGGATGATGACAGTTTGCGAACATCTTTGCCAGAATTGTTTGAGCCAGATCTCGATAGTACTGCGGTGCCAAATGCGGCGAAAAATCTCTACTACAGTAAAGATTTGGTGCGTTTATACCTCCAAGAAATTGGCAAAGTACGGCTACTAGATCGAGATGAAGAAGTCGCTGAAGCGCAATTCGTCCAACGTTATGTCCAGTTACTTGAATTGCGCGCTCATGCCGCTGAACAGGTCAAGGTTGGCAAAAGTGACGACTTGGCAATGTTACAGTATGTTGAATCAGTGGAGATTCACGATCGATTGACAGCTCAATTGGGACATCGCCCTTCCCTAGAACGCTGGGCGAGCATGGCAGGTATCTCTGTCGCTGAACTCAAGCCGAGATTAGCCGCAGGGAAGCAAAGATGGGCAGAACTAGCTGGAGTGAAAGTTGCCGAAATCGATGGCATTCAGACCTCAGGTATCCGCGCTAAGGGACACATGATCGAGGCTAATCTCCGACTGGTTGTTTCAGTTGCTAAAAAATATCAAAATCGCGGTTTGGAACTCTTGGATCTGATTCAAGAGGGAACAATGGGTTTAGAACGAGCGGTAGATAAATTCGATCCGACTAAGGGCTATCGATTTAGTACATACGCCTATTGGTGGATTCGCCAGGGAATTACCCGTGCGATTGCGACTCAGAGCCGGAATATTCGCCTCCCTGTCCACATTACCGAAAAGCTAAACAAGATTAAAAAAGTCCAGCGGGATCTGTGTTTAGCAAATGGCAGATCGCCCCGATTAGAGGAAGTCGCTGCGGCGATGGATATGACGCTGGTGCAATTGCAAGAAGTGCTGATGCGTGTCCCTCGATCGGTATCATTGGATGTGAAGGTGGGCAAAGATCGGGATACAGAATTGGGCGATATGCTCGAAGCTGATGATGTCACTCCAGAGCAAACGATGATGCGGGAGTCACTTCAAGGCGAATTAGTAACATTGTTGGCGGATTTGACCGATCGAGAGCGGGAAGTAATCTGTCTCCGGTTTGGACTAGGATACAATCAGGCACACTCTTTGGCTGACATCGGACGGTTATTAGATCTCTCCCGTGAGCGTGTCCGTCAAATTGAGTCCAAAGCTCTCCAAAAGCTGCGTCAGCCTAAGCGTCGCAACCGTGTTCGAGATTATCTAGAATCGATGAATTAATTTTTAAAAATCGGGGTAGTTTGTGAATTACCCCTTACCAAATTTTTGCCATTTGCAGCGTAAAGCCTGGTAATTCAGGATCGCAACTAATATTATCTGGCTCGGTTAGTACCACCACAGAACCATCTGCCCGATAACAATAAACGGTGCAGCTCTGTCTGTCGATTAATAATCCCAAACTCACGCCATTTTCAATATATTCTTGCAGCTTTGTTTGCAAACTTTTGAGCGTGTCGCTAGAAGAACGAAGTTCAATCACAAAGTCGGGACAAATCGGTGCGAAAGAAGCTTTTTGAGCATCGGTGAGTGCATCCCAGCGTTCTACCTTAATCCATGAGGCATCGGGAGAGCGCATCGCACCATTGGGAAGGGTAAATCCCGCACTAGAATCAAAGCATTCTCCCGTACCATCCTGTTCAGCCCACCGAGTTAGTTGATAGCTGATTTTATTATTACGATTTCCGGTGTCCGAGAAAGCTGGAGGCATAACAATTACTTCACCCTGGGAATTACGTTCGATTTGGAGATCGGGATTGCGATGACAAAGCTCATAGAATTGCGCTTCACTCATCTGGGGTAGTGTCATCAGGGACGAAATATCTATTGTGATCGATCTCGGCTCGTTTTTGATTTGTAGATTAGTCATATCTCTCCAATCCCTTCAATCTCATCACTGCAATATTCTAAATTATAACCCGCTGATGAATACTGGTACTCGATCTCTGATCGCTAATCACGCAGTTGATTCATCAACTTATTAAATGCACGCAAGTAAGATTTGGCTTCTACTTTAGGCATACCGATTACCGCATCAAAATCATCAATGTTGATACCATTGCAAATCTCATTGAAAATATTGTTAATGAAAATAACTTCTGCTAAATCGACAATACCATTAGGGGTAAGCGATGCAATTAACTGCTCTGCCGCTCGATAAGAAACACCCACTCTAGTCTGAAATTCTGGTTCATAATTTAGAATTTTTTCTACGACACTAAAAATATTTTTAATTGTCTTAATTTCC
>CASBPY010000146.1 GCA_949127675.1 Synechococcales cyanobacterium PMM_0072 | reverse complement strand
TAACCCAAGTTGCTACCTATAGGCACAGAGTGAAAAAGCTGCTACAAAGGTCAAAAGACAAGTAGCAGCAACAAAAATGAATAATGAGATTGTAGCGATTTATTGCCTATGTGACGACATCATCAAAGTGATGAATCATCGGAGCGATGAGCAACAACAGATGAGTGATGCGGAAGTAATGACCACAGCAATCGTGGCAGCGATATATTTTAGTGGGAATTTTGAGAAGGCAAGAAAGCAACTCTCAGAGCCACATTACATCCCAAAAATGTTGAGTAAAAGTAGATTAAATCGAAGATTGCATCGGATTGAACCGATGTTACTGACAGTGTTTGAGATTTTAGGGCAAGCATGGAAAAAACTCAATTCAGACAACGTGTACAGCATTGATAGCTTTCCTATTTCAATCTGTGACAACATCCGAATATCGAGATCGAAACTCTATGATGGAGAGGAAGCATACCGTGGCTATCAATCGAGTAAAAAGAGATATTTTTATGGCATTAAGATTCATCTGATGGTCACAGAGGCAGGAGCACCAGTAGAGTTTTTCCTTTCTCCAGGCTCATTTGCTGATGTCAAAGGGTTGAAAGTATTTCCCTTTGCACTTCCTGAAGGTAGTGTGGTTTATGCAGATAAGGCTTACACCGACTATGAGGTTGAAGATCTGTTACTTGAGGCTGAGAAAATCCAGCTTTCGGCTATGCGTAAGCGTAATTCTCTCCGACCTGTCCCTGCTTATGTTCAATTTGTTCAGCACTACAAGCGCAAGATTATCGAAACTACCGGTAGTTTAATTTCTCAATTTCTGCCTAAATCCATTCATGCTGTCACTTCTAAAGGTTTTGAGTTGAAGATCATGCTTTTTGTTCTCGCTCTTAGCGTTAATCTATGGGTAGCAACTTAGGTTAGCTAATAAATCGATCGCCTGAGGTAGAATAATATGCTCCTGAATCTGCACCCGTGCGTGCAGAGTTGCTGCTGTATCTTCAGGCAAAACTGGCACGGCTGATTGAACTAAAATCGGCCCAGAATCTACCTCTAAACTAACTAAATGCACCGTACAGCCTGTAATTTTGACTTTCGCAGCTAGAGCTTGCTCGATCGATCTAATGCCTGGAAAACTAGGTAATAAACTAGGGTGAATATTGATCACTCGATCAACAAAAGCATCGATTAACACCTGCGTGATCACTCGCATCCAACCCGCCATCACCACACATTCCACCTGATGCGCCTGGAGTGTAGCGACGATTGCTCGATCGAGATCCGCCCTGGTGGGATAGTTGCGATGATCGAGAAATACGGTGGGAATGCCCCGTTGTTGTGCTCGCTCGATCGCCTGAATATCTGGCTTATTATGAATTAGGACAGCGATTTTGGCGTTGAGATTGCCAGCTTCGATCGATCGAGCAACTGCTTCAAAATTACTCCCACTACCCGATGCCATCACGCCGAGGATCAGTGGGGGCAAAGTTTTAGTACTAGTTATCGGTGTTGGTGAGATCAGGCTAGGTGTATCAGTCATGGCTGTGTGGAAGGTGAAAATCGATCGAAGTGCCCCAAATTGTTATAGCATTTCTCGTTCAAATCCTGTATCGGTATTTACTACTCAACCTTGTATATCAGATTGATGATTGGGTAAAATGAAGGAATATCGAAGCATAGCCACGATAGGATAAATTCTCTCAATCATCATCCACCATCAAAACATGAGCTTTACTGAAACGATCGAGAAACCAGCTACCATTCGCAGACTGGCACCCAATTACAAAGTGCTACTACACAATGATGACTCCGTTCGGATGGAGCATGTGGTGGAAGTATTAATCACGACTATTCCAAATTTCTCCGCACCTCAAGCAATTAATGTGATGATGGAAGCTCATCAATATGGGATGGCTCTGGTGATTACCTGCAACCAAGAACATGCCGAACATTACTGCGAAGTCCTCAAAAGTCACGGCTTGACTAGTACGATCGAGCCAGCAGACTAGGCTTTATGCTTTAGCGAGTAACAATCAGAATTTATCTCCAAACTCCCAACTCCCAACTGCTAACTTCTTACCAAATAGCTGCTATACTAGTGCATTGTGGCTTTTTTGCCCACCATAGTATTAATAACTAGTTAATTCGAGCGGATATAAGTATGACAAAGCGTACTCTTGGCGGTACTAACCGCAAACAAAAAAGAACATCTGGATTCAGAGCGCGGATGCGGTCACGGACAGGTCAAAAAGTGATCAAAGCTCGTAGAGCTAGAGGTCGCCACCGTTTGGCTGTCTAGAATAGTATGCCAAATAGAGTAGCAGCTCGTGTCATTGCCTAAAATCCATCGACTCAGACGCAGGCAAGATTTTCACAAAGTTTATCAGTACGGCAAACGTCATCAGCAACCGCATTTGACCCTGAGAAGTTTGCAATATCTGCCAAGCAACACCACCGAAAATCTACCTGCTACTCGGTTTGGGGTCTCCATCAGTAAAACAGTTAGCAAAAAAGCAGTAACTCGCAACCTGCTCAAAAGACAAGTGAAAGCTGCTCTCCGTCAACTGTTGCCGCAAATTACCAGTGGCTGGTCGGTAGTAATCGGAGTTCGACCTTCAGCACAGGGATGCGAATACCTCGAAATTTTGCGAGAATTAGAGGAGTTGTTTGCAGCCGCAGGAGTAATTAATGGGCATTAAAGAAGAAACGTTTTACGAAGGTGGGCCACACGTTGGAGATCTGATTTTTCATCTGGTGCTAATCCCACTAATCGTTTTCATTCCATTGGCAGTAGGCGCGATCGTTAGAGCCATCTGGTTGCGTTACAAGATTACCGATCGACGAATCTCTGTAATTGGTGGTTGGATGGGCAAAGATCGGACAGATCTTGTTTATTCGGAAATTGTTGACGCAATCACTGTCCCCCGTGGGTTAGGATACTGGGGCGATATGGTTGTCACCCTCAGTGATGGTAGCCGTCTAGAATTGAGATCCCTCCCTCGTTGTCGGGAAATTTATGATTATATCAATGAGCGGGTAATCGCCAAGAATGGCGTTCCCTTCTTAAGCATCACTGAGAAAGCTGAAGCAGCCGCTCAAGCAACCTAATTAGGGATTAGGGGATAGGGATTAGGGATTAGGAATGCAAAGATGAGTTGTTCTCGATCGTTCCTACTGCCTAAAGCCTGACCCCTACCCTCTATCCCCTATCCCCTAACCTCTAGTTAAAAATGGACTTTGGAATCGGATTTATTTCCAATAATGTAATGTTGCCGATCATAGATTTTTTCTATGGAATCGTGCCTAGCTATGGATTGGCGATCGTTGCGCTGACTTTAGTAATTCGGTTCGCGCTGTATCCGTTGGGCGCAGGTTCAATTCGGAACATGCGAAAGACCAAGATTTCCCAACCGTTGATGCAAAAACGAGTCAAAGAAATTCAACAGAAATTCAAAGACGATCCCACCAAGCAACAGCAGGCGATGAGCGATGTCTACAAAGAGTTTGGCAACCCATTGGCGGGTTGTTTACCTGTAGTACTCCAGATGCCCGTTCTATTTGCGCTGTTTGCAACTTTACGGGGATCGCCATTTTCCAACGTCGATTACAATGTCAACTTGCAGGTTGTTCCAGTCGATCAGACAGCTCAAATTCAACCCCAAGTATTTAATAGCGAACCGCACAATATTTACTTCACCACCACGGTACCGCAGATTCACATGCCAGTGATTGCTGGGATCTCCGGTGGGAATATTTTGGGGATCGGACAAAAGGCTAAGATCGAATTTCAAGGCGTTGACGGCAAGCCATTCTCGGAATTAGCAGCCCAATATCCCGATTCCAAACTTACCCCTGAATGGACAATCACCAAGGGGATGGAGAATGTCAAGATTACTGCCGATGGTCAAATCGAAGCGATCGCCCCTGGAGATGTCACCATTAAAGGTACGATTCCTGGAATTGCATCAAATAGCGGGTTCCTGTTTATCCAAGCTCTAGGTCACGTTGGCGCGATCGATCCCGATGGCAAAATCCACTGGGATATCATCGCGATGATCGTCTTCTTTGGCTTGAGTCTCTATGTCAGCCAAAATTTATCCAGCACTCCATCAGCAACCAAAGCTGTCGGCGAAGCAGCCGAAAAAGAACAAGCACAGCAAGCTGTGAATAAATTCACCCCAATTATTTTCTCTGGGATGTTCTTATTCTTTCCCTTACCTGCTGGTGTCTTGATGTACATGGCGATCGGTAACGTGTTTCAACTCGGCCAAACCTACTTTGTCAATCGCGAACCCCTACCGCCAGAACTCCAGAAATTGGTAGATCAACAAGAAAGCGAAAAGGCTAAAGACAATAGCGATCGCGAAGAAATACCATTTGAGAAGAATAGCAAGAAAAAGAAAGCAACTTAAATTGGTGGATAGTGGATAGTGGATAGTTAGGAAATATGGAGTCAGCATATCAACCCAGACTACTCGGTAATCGCTATTCACGATCCACGATCCACTATTCACGATCCACTAATCCAATGAGCGACCAAAGACTAGACCGTGGCAAACAGTGGTTAGAAACGGTACTAACCCTATCCGGCATCGAGACAAATGTAGATACCCACCAGCCAGCGGGAGCTACTGCTGCAAATTATTGGCTGACGATCGATTCTAGCCCCCTAAACCCAGTCCAGAAAGAACTGATAATTGGCTCCCAGGGTGCCACAATCGATGCGATCCAGTACCTTGCTAATGCAAGCCTAAACATCCACGCAGAAGCTGATTTACAGGCAGGATACACGATCGAACTAGATGGCTATCGTCAGGCTCGATCGATCGAACTCAAAGCGATCGCTGATGATGCTGCTAATCGCGTCCGTGAAACTGGGCAAGAAGTAGTACTCAAACCAATGTCTTCCGCCGAACGCCGCCAATTGCACACGTTCTTTGATGGCGATCCTAGTTACAGCGATCTATCAACCGAGAGTCGTGGTCAAGAACCCGATCGACGCTTGGTAGTAAAATTGGCTCAAGCACCAGCAGCATAAGTAATCGGCAAACAGGCAGAGTTAAGTCCCCCTGTCACTTATTACTTATCACCGATTACTTATTACTTAATTTCGATGGAACCACTCCACATTCCCCAGCTAGCGAAGCGACATGAGCGGACTCTAGAGATCATTGTCGATACCACAATCCCTGACTTCGATACACTAACACCTGTGCGAGGTAAGGTAATCATCAAGCATGGCGGGACGTATCTAGATGTCTCCGCACAGGCAGAGACAATTGTTACGCTCAAATGCGATCGATGTTTGCAGCAGTACAATCATCGACTGGAACTAGATACCAGCGAGGTGATTTGGCTGGAGGAAGCAGATCCAGAGCCAGCTCGACGGGGGATGGAAGTCCGAACAGATCCAGAAGACTTGGTAGATTCATTAGTCCCTGACGGACACTTCGATCCAAATGTCTGGTTGTATGAGCAGTTGTGTTTATCTCTACCATTGCGCCAGCTCTGTGCGAAAGATTGTGCGGGAATTATCCCACCGAAGGAACCAGATCCAGGGCCATCTGAAGCGCAGCGACTCATGAATAGTCGATGGGGAATTCTAGCAAATCTCAAAGATCGACTGCCAGAATAAAAACACTAGTATTAGTGGAATACGGAACAAGCTGCTTAGGTAAACAAACTTTACAAAAAGTTAGCAAAGACACCCCAAAAAATGGGGATCGAGCTAAGGTGAGGGTGAAGTAAGATCGAACCCTACATCTACAGTATTTCCAATATTTATGTCTCTACAAAGCTTTGGTGTGATTGGTTTAGCGGTTATGGGCGAAAATATCGCTCTCAACGTCGAGCGCAATGGCTTTCCGATCGCCGTTTACAATCGATCGAGAGATAAGACTGATAAATTCATGGCAGAGCGTACCGCAGGGAAAAATGTTAAAGCTACATATTCTCTGGAGGAATTCTGCGCTGCATTAGAAACTCCTCGCAAAATTCTGATCATGGTGCAAGCAGGTAAGCCTGTTGATTTGGTCATTGATGGACTCAAACCTTTCCTCTCCCCAGGTGATGTGATCATCGATGGTGGTAATTCCTTATTTGAAGACACCGACAGACGTACCGCCGATCTCGAAAGTGCTGGTTTCACATTCATCGGCATGGGGGTTAGTGGTGGTGAAGAAGGCGCACTCAATGGCCCGAGTATGATGCCAGGTGGCTCGGAAGCAGCCTATCGCAACCTTGAACCCATCCTCACCAAAATCGCCGCTCAGGTAGATGATGGCCCCTGTGTTGCCTATATTGGCAAGGGTGGAGCTGGGCACTATGTCAAAATGGTACATAACGGCATTGAATACGGTGATATGCAGCTAATTGCTGAAGCTTATGATTTGCTCAAAAATGTGGCGGGATTAGATGACAAGCAATTGCACGAAGTATTCACTGAGTGGAATAAGACTGACGAACTCAATTCGTTCTTGATTGAAATTACCGCCGATATCTTCAAGTATATCGACCCTGAAACCAATAAACCATTGGTTGAACTAATCCTCGATGCTGCTGGACAGAAGGGGACTGGACGTTGGACTGTTCAAAGTGCCTTAGAGCTGGGTGTCTCGATCCCGACAATTATCGCTGCGGTGAATGCGCGGATTATCTCATCAATCAAAACTGAACGGGTAGCTGCATCATCGGTATTAACTGGGCCAGAAGGCAAGTTTACTGGCGATGTTAAAGTCTTTATCGATCAGGTTCGTGACGCGCTATATTGCTCGAAGATCTGTTCTTATGCTCAAGGGATGGCATTACTCGGTGCAGCTTCTGATGCGTACAAGTACGATCTAAATCTGAGCGAAACTGCTCGGATTTGGAAGGGCGGATGTATTATTCGAGCTGGGTTCTTGAATAAAATTAAGGATGCTTTTAAGGTAGATCCAAAACTACCCAACCTGTTGCTAGCTCCAGAGTTCCGGCAAACAGTACTCGACAGACAAACCGCATGGCGGGAAGTGATTGCTCAAGCTGCTAAGTTGGGCATTCCCGTTCCCGCTTTTAGCGCGTCTTTAGATTATTTCGATAGCTACCGCCGTGCCAATCTACCTCAGAACTTGACTCAGGCGCAACGGGACTACTTTGGTGCTCATACTTACAAACGTGTAGACAAGCCAGTATCGGAGTCTTTCCATACTGAGTGGACTAAGTAGGATAGGGGGGATAGGGGATAGGGGATAGGGAACGGAAGAAATTTTTCACTTCCAACTCCTAACTCCTAACTCCTAACTCCTAACTTCCAGAAACTTTTGCCCAACTAGTTGACACTAGCAAGTAAACAGTGCATAATGAGAGACGTTGAAGAAATGGGACTGTAGCTCAGTTGGTTAGAGCGCGCGCCTGTCACGCGCGAGGTCGCGGGTTCGAGTCCCGTCAGTCCCGTAAATGTGATTTAAAAGAGAGAGGGTTCGATCGAGTAATAACACTCGATCGAACCCTCTCTCTTTTGTGATATTAATATTTTCACAGTAGGGGCAATGTCTTGTCGTTTTCTTATTCGGGGGGAACCCCCGAATAAGAAAACGCCGCTTCATGAATTGCCTCTACTAAATGGTATTAACTTACCCGACTAATTTTTCACTCAAATCCCACATCAGCGCGGCTTTATCATCACTGGCTTTATCAGACAATTCCTGAACAAAGGATTTACCCCCTACTTTTTGACGATTACCCCAGCTCCAATGCACCCCAGACTGCTTGAATTCAGGATCGGCAACTACTTGAGCAACTCTCTCGCCAGCTAGTTCTTGAGTCACATAACCCTTGGTAATATTTTTTTGGAACCACGGGAAGATCTTTTGAAAGAGCGGATAGCTATTGCGGAATAGGGGTGTATCAGCCACACAACCAGGATAGAGCGTATTGAACACAATCCCTGTGGACTCGTGATAGCGGCGGTGTAGCTCCCGACTCGTCATCATATTGCATAGCTTACTATCTTTATAGGCTTTACCTGCTTTAAATGGCTTGCCATCGATCATCGCGATTGGAGCTTTGAATCCGGCGGCTAATCCTTGCAAATCGCCCAAATCGGCAGGTGCGGGAATCGGAATCTTGCCACCTAACTCCTTGGAATTGGCGGTGACAGTGCCTAAAATAATCAATCGACGCTCTGGGGCGGTAGAAGCTTTTAAGTCCTCTAGCAGCAGTTTACAGAGGAGGAAATGACCAAAATGGTTGGTAGCAACACTCAATTCATAGCCTTCTGGCGATCGCATTGGCTGCTTTAATAGGGGTAGATACACTGCGGCATTGCAGACTAGGGCATCGAGTGATTTACCTGTAGCCCTGAAATCTGCGACAAATTTTCGGACACTTTCAAGGGAGCCTAAATCGATATGGATAATGCTATAGCTATCTGGGGACATGCCCACTGACTGAGCTGCTGCTGCTGTTTTTGGTAAATCTCGACAAGCCATTACTACATGCCAGCCTCGTTTAGCCATCGCTTTGGCAGCATATAAGCCCACTCCAGAGGAGGCTCCAGTGATGATTACTGTTTGTTGGGTCATTTTATTAAATCTGTTTGTCTATGATTTGGCGTATATGTTGCCGTCTGGCATGATTGTACCTGTAAGGTTTGCCCCAATCAATCTTACCGTCATTCTAGAACCCACTCGAATTCTCGCGCCAGTGAGATCGGCACCGCTGAGATCGGCACCGCTGAGATCGGCACTGATCAAATTTGCTTCGCGCAAGTTGGCATTGCTGAGATTGGCTTGAAATAAGTTTGCCCGAAATAAATTGGCTTTGGAGAGATTGGCACCCTGTAAGTTGGTGCCATGTAAGAATGAATCCTTGAGTTCACTATTGCTGAGATTGGCGTTGGCGAGATTTCGATTGGAAAAGTCCCGCTCATTGAGATCCATCCCACTCCAGTCTACGCCAGTTAAATCTGGGCGTTGTGGGGGCGTATTGGATTTTGTTTGAGCTGGAGTTTGTCGATTTGATGTTCGAGTTGCTTGAGGATGCGGGTAGCCATTTGTTTCGGCAGGCTGTGCTTTTGGGGCTGGTTGAGGCTCCCGTTCTGAGGTAGCTCGGCGGGGCTGTTGGCGTTGTTGTTGTGAATTGGAGCGAGTCGATCCTGGTTCTGGGCGGGTGCGAGTGGTGTCTGTTTTAGCAGAGGTGTTGGATGATGTTCGGGTGGTGCGGGAACTGTCTGCTTTTGTCGAGGCACTTTGCGATCGAGCTGATCCGCTATGATTACTTTTGATGGATTTATCAGCTTGATATTCCCGCAACCTGTCGCGGGCATTATTAATTTCTTTGAGTTTTGCTTGGGCTTTTTCCTGCAAGCGGGTACTATCTTGCGGCAATCTGTCAGGGTGCCAAACTAACGCCAAATCTTTATACGCCTGATTCACTTCTTCTAGTGAAGCCCCAGGTTCAAGTTCGAGCGTTCTATACCAATGCGCCAGATCGTCATTCATCTATTTAAAGTAGCACTACTCATAGCTTAAGTGACTATTATTTACTAACATTTATCTGGATGGTGGATGGTGGACAGTATTTAATCTGGATGAAAGTAACGATAAATTTCCCCTGCGATATGATTGCCGATGCCTGGGGCTTTGGCTAAGTCTTCAATACTAGCAGTACGGATGTAATCGATCGAGTGAAAATGTGCTAACAGTTGTTTTTGGCGATGGCTCCCCAAACCAGGTACATCGTCCAAATATGAGCGGACTTGTTTCACACTCCGTTGTTGGCGGTGGAAGGTAATGGCGAAACGATGGGACTCATCGCGGACTCGGCGTAATAGTTGTACGCCTGGTTGTTCGGCATCGGTGGGTAGGGGTAAACTTTCTCTAGGCAGGAAGATTTCTTCCCGTTGTTTCGCCAGACTGATAATACACATTTTATCAGCTAGATTCAGATCCTCCAATACGTTCATGACAGCGGATAATTGACCTTTACCACCATCAATTAATACCACGTCAGGAAAATTAGTGTCATCCGTATTTATACCACCTGCATATTTCCGAAACCGCCGTCTGGCAATCTCGGCATGACTGGCATAATCATCCGAATGTCCGATCGTAATCTCTGGATTTTGGATCTTATAATGGCGGTAATGTTGTTTAGCAGGAATGCCATCGATAAACACAACTTGCGAGGCGACAGCATTCGAGCCTTGGATATGGGATATATCAAAACCTTCAATCCGGCGAGGGAGTTCGGTTAAATCGAGCAGTTCGGCAAGATCTTCGAGTGACGCTACATTCCGTTCAGTTTGACGTTGGAGTCGATTCAGTTCGTGGATAGCATTTTTTTCAACCATCTCGATTAGCTCTGCTTTACCCTGCCGCTGGGGGGTAATTAGCGTTACTTTTCGACCCTTACGATCGCTCAAATAACTGGTCAACATTTCCAGATCTGGGAGGGGATATTGCACCAAAATTTCTAGTGGGATCTCGACTGGATCAGCATTTTGATAATGTTCTTCTAATACTCGTTGGAGAATTGCCCCCAGATCTGCGTCAGAATTGATAGTCCCTATAATTTGTGGATCTATGACTGCGGGATCTTCAATTAAAGATTGTACTTCGGCAGTAAATCCCAATCTAGCGACCAACTTACCTGCTCGAAATTGGAATAATTGGACACAAGCAGTTTTCTGATCGGCAGCGAGAGCGATCGCATCACGAGAGATAGTATCATTGGGGAGCGATACTTTTTGATCGGCATTGAGAGCGGTGAGATTGTTGATTCGATCTCGAACCAATCCCGCTTGCTCGAATTCCAAATTCTCGGCCGCTTGATTCATTTGAGCAGTCAAAGTTTCGATCAATTCTCCAGTTCTGCCCTGAAAAATCATCGCCACTTTTTCAACAGTTTGGCGATAATCAGCGGGAGTAATCAGGTTTTGACAGACCCCAGGACAACGCCCGATATCATAATTCAGACAAGGACGATCTTTAAATAATGGCTGTGGGCGTTGCCTAAGTGGAAATGTTCGCTTAATCGTGTAGAGAACACTTCTAAGTAGATTGGGATCAGTATATGGGCCATAATACTTGTCTTTACCTTTTCCCATTCGACGATTGCGGGTGAGCAAAATTCGGGGATAGTCTTCTGACCAAGTAATTAGGATATATGGATATTTTTTATCATCCTTGAGCAGGACATTAAAGTGAGGTTGATGTTGCTTGATCAGATTAGCTTCGAGAGCTAAAGCTTCCGCTTCGGTGTCCGTGACAATAAATTCGATCTCCGCAACTTGACGAACCATCATCGCGATCCGAGGCGTATGCTGGCTACCTTCCCGAAAATAAGAACGCACACGCGATCGCAATTTTTTTGATTTACCAATATAGAGAATGCGATCGGTCCCATCCCGCATGAAGTAAACTCCAGGTTCCGAGGGGATTTCTTGGAGCCTTTGTTCGATATTCGAGGCAGATAATTTATTTAGCACACATGAATTACGTTTAAATGCGGATACAAGTAGCTAAAGTCACAGTGTTAGAATATGAGAGAGTATACACATGGTCTCCCCCGTTAAAGCATTATGGATGAAATTGCACAGTATTGGCTAGTACTCAAACGTCGTTGGTTTCCTGCGGCTCTAGTCTTTGCCCTCACCACCGTAGGCACGGCGGTGTGGACATATCAACAGACGGAAATTTTCCAAGCCAAAGGACAGATTATTCTCAAGAAGAGTAACAAAACCAGTGCCTTGTTGAGTGGTGCTGCTGCTATGGCAGGGGGAGGCGGTGAGTTAGAGGGTTTAACAGGTAGTACCCCAGTTAACACCCAAGCGGAAATTCTAAAATCGCTCACCACGATCAAAGGTGCGATCAATGAACTGAAAGATGGCAAATATAAAAATAGACGAGAATTCAAACGACTAGACAACTATAGTAAAAAGTTTGAACTATTCATCGCCCAGCTTAAAATCAGTAGTATCAAAGGTACAGACATTCTGGAGATTACCTTTCAAGATCCTAGCAAGGAACTAGCCAAAGACGTAGTAAACACGATTATGGAGGTCTACATGCGTGACGACCAAAATAATCAGCGACGAGAAGCACAAGCAGCTCGTAAATACGTGGGTGAAGAACTTCCTAGAATTGAAGGTGAAGTCAGAAGTGCTGAAAATGAACTGCGCTTGTTCAAAGAACAGTATGATATCGTCGATCTACCTACTGAATCAGTCAAAGCGGTAGAAACGATCACCAATCTCAACAAAGAAATTACTTCCGCTTCCGCTCAATTAGCTGCCGAAACCTCTCGTCTAGAAGGATTAAAAAGTCTATTTGGTGGTAAAGATGCTCAAGCGACGATCCAATCTGGATTGGTGAGTGAGTCACCTGGCTTGCAAAAATCTCTCAAAGAATTGCAAGAGATCGAAGCTACGATTGCAATCCAGAAAACTCGGTTCAATGACGATGACCCTAGTATTCTCAGCCTCAAAGAGAAGCGACAAGCCCTAGTTGAAATCCTTCAAAAACGGTTTAGTCAAAGCTTGATCGGTAACAAAGATTTCCAAGGTAAGGTGGTGGAAATGCAACCAGCCGGACTACAAGGCAATCTGATCGGGGACTATGCCAAGAGTGAAGCTCAACGGACTAGTCTCCAGAAGCAGATTTCTGCATTGGTTTACGTTGTAGATGCTTACAAAAAGCGGATGAGCGCACTGCCAAAACTAGAGCAGCAACAGAATGCCCTTGGTCGGAAACTGGAAACATCGCGGACTAATTACAAAGGGATGTTGAGCAAGCTCCAGGAAATTCAAATTGCCGAAAGCCAAGTATTGGGTAACTCTAGAATTCAAACTCCCGCAGATTTGCCACAACAACCCATCTCACCCAAAAAAGCTCAGAACATTGCCATCGGTGGTTTCTTAGGTTTATTTCTGGGTGCAGCAACTGCGTTTATGCTCGATGCGGCGGACAAGCGGATCAAGACAGCCGACGAAGCCAAAGCTCTCTTACCTGGATATCCAGTATTGGGTCAGATTCCCGTCTTTGCCAACCAGAAAAAACTGCCTAAAATTGGTGGAGGTCCTGGTCGAATCCCTGGAGCACTAGTATTAACAGGTTCTGGTGGGATCGAAGCTGAAGCTTTTCGGATGCTGCAAACCAATCTCCAGTTCCTCAATGCTGATAGTAGTCTCAAGGCAATTGTGATTTCTAGTTCCCAAGCAGGTGAGGGAAAATCAACGGTTGCGGCAAACCTAGCATTAGCAGCAGCCGAACTGGGTAAACGGGTGTTATTGGTGGATGCAGACATGCGGAAGCCTTCCCAACATATGATCTGGCGACAAGGTAATCAAGAAGGACTAAGTAGTGTCCTGACTGGTCAATGTAGTGAACAATCAGCAATTGTCGAAGTCCATCCCAATGTCTTCTTGATGACTGCTGGTGTGATCCCACCCAATCCAATCGTGTTGATTGATTCGGTCCAAATGGGCGAGTCGATCGAACGCTGGTCAAACAGTTATGATCTAGTTATCATCGATGCACCACCCCTAACTGTAGCAGCGGATGCGGCAATGATCGGTGCCCAAGTAGCTGGTCTACTGTTCGTCTTGCGTCCAAATGTCGCTGACAAAGAATCAGTACAATATGCTGGCGAAATCATCGATCAGTCTAAACTCAAGGTCTTGGGCATGGTACTCAACGGTGTTAACCTCGATAAGCAAGCTCGGTACAATAGCTATTACTACCAGTCATCAGGTAAGAGCGAGCAATCAGTTGCTAATTCTAAAATATTATCCGGCAGCGGAGCTAATCGCGATCGTTTCTAGGCTTTAGGCTTTAGGGATGATAAATTAATATCCTATCTATTTGTTTGAAAATTGATCGAGTAAATAGATAATGGGGTGTGAGCTAACTCGCACCCCATTATCTATTTAGCCTAAAAATTAAGATCTTTTCTCCTAGCTCCCAACTCTCAACTTCCAACCCCCTCATGCCCATCCCTGCTCATGCTGACAATATCAC
>CASBPY010000145.1 GCA_949127675.1 Synechococcales cyanobacterium PMM_0072 | reverse complement strand
ATATAATTGTCTAGGTTCAGAGTGTCCAAGTTGGCTCACTGAGCGAATTTCGCCGCCGATGTGAAGCTGCTCTCTTTCACCGCTTTATCAATATATCAGGGGCTACCCGGTCTTGTCAAGTACTTCTCGAAAAGTTTTTTTTAGATGATGTTTAAAATTGGGTCTGAGCCGATCGATTCGCAGAGGAGGTCGGCTAGATAGACATCTCTTTCTAGTAGACAAGCATGACCGCTGGCGGGTAGTAAGAGGGTTTTAGAGTTAGAGAGGAGTTGGCTGAGAGTACTTATTTCTAAGGATGATGGTAGTAGTCGATCGAGTCCTCCAGCAATCAAGAGCGTAGGAATATCCACAAGCTTGGGAACGATAGAATCTACTGGAAACTCTCGTAATAAGTTGAGTCGCCAAGCAGCGGTTTGGGGGTGGACGGAAAGGATCGCATCGATCAAGCTCTGACGTTCAATGGGGGCAACTCGATCATGATTAATCAGAAAATTGACTAGAATCATTGCTGAGAGGGAGTATAGTGCGTTTGGTAGTAAGCCCGAAAGAACACTACCAGCAGCTAATAAAGGCTGTCTGGCAAAGGAGGATGCAGGATTGATGAGAACTAGCTTGTTGATTTTAGTCCCAAGCTGCTCGGCGACTAGCATAGCAAAACATGCACCAAAGGACTCTCCACATAGATATAGTGATTGTCCCTGTACCAGTTCGGACAGGATCAGTTGGACTGCCCGATCGACTAAATCCTTCCAACCAGTAAGATCGTTGGGTGCGATCGATAAACAGCGAATATCAAACCGATCTATTAATCCGGCTATTTGTTTGTCAAATAGTTTGCCAGTTCCATCCATCCCTGGGAAAAGCACAAGTAGTGGTAGTTGTGGTTGAATGCGTCGGGGCGGTAAGAATCTGACAGAATGGAGCGACATAAATGGTAGTAATAGCAAGTGATAGTTAGATATTGATAGACTAACTCAATTTGCTTGGGTTTCCTGTTGCTGATAAAGACAATAATCTTCGTTCTGATTCAAGTGGGTATAGGCGGGGTAATAACTATTTTTAGGCTGTTTTAACATTGATAGTCACAACGAGATCATTGAAATCACGATCCCCACCGCCGTACATGTCTTCGACTCCAAAGGTATTGTTAGCTAAGAGTTTGAAGTGATCGACTCGATCGGAGTTGGCAGCAACATAGTTAAAGTAAGCATGAATCATTGTGCCATCACCACCATTGTTAGGATTCTTGCTGACAAAATCAGTTAATGTACCTTGAGCGACGACTACAGGTGCGTAGATGCGACCACCAAAAATATTTTGAGCCAGTTTAGTATCAGATTGAGTTGCTTGTAATGAGTTGGTTAAAGCATTTTTAATTGCTTCAACTGCATAGTTTGGATCGCTAGGCTTGAGCGTGCTGCCATCGGCGAGTTTGATAGTACCGATCGAGTCTTCTACAATGTAGAAACCGATATTATTGGTATAAGCTGCATCACTTTTTGTAGTGATATTTGCTTTGAGCGATTGACCAGTATAGTCCCTGAGATCGATTGTCCGACCTTCTGCCAATCCTTGGGATTTACTACCAATCGTGCTATTGGATGGAGCATTATTGAGATTGATAACATTGAGTACTAATCGATCATTACCTGATCCAGGGATTGTCGCAGCTCCGCCAATTCCGAAAGTTTTAATACCTGTAATTTCTCGATCGAATCTACCTATGCCTGTGTTCAGATCGAGTTTGATTCGAGTCGAACCTGTGGCATCCGGTGCGATCCGGGCCGTATAGCCAAATAGTTGACCACTTTCGATCGTCAATCCATAGACATCAGTAAAACTAGTCATGCCGATTTTAGTTGCAGTTGCAGGATTGGTGAGTGGAATTTGCCACAGTGCATCACTAGAGGTATTCATGGCATCGAGGGATGTAGCTAGGAATCGCTGATTAGCGGCATCATAGACGAGATCGCCACCAATCAAAAAAGCTTGAGGTAAAGTAGCTAGGGTCGTTGCCACATTAGTATTGACATCGATCTGATAAAACTTCGCGCCTTCTGCGGCGTAGCCGAGTCCATAGAGTTTGTTATCAGCGGTGAATCCAAGTGCCTGAATACTGCTGCTTAAGCTAATTCCTTGGGTATCTTTAACCTCACCGACGAGCTTGACTTGCTGAGATCGATCGAGACTAGGATCGATTCGGTACAATAAGTCAGTTGCGGCGGGAGTGGTCGAAGGGCCAATTCCATAAAATTGATTGTCAGGCGATAATGCAATATCGGTGAGCTTGAGCGTACCGCCTGATGCTAAGGAGAAGTATGTACCACTTTGACCGATTGTGCCGACTAAAGAGTTAGTATTACTATCCAGCATATTAGCTGTATAAGGGCTAACGATCGAAGTCGCTTTCCCGCCATCAGTAAGAGATAGTTGATATTCGCCTAAATTTGGATTGGTGACGCGAACTTTGTAAGCAATGCCTGGGAAAGTAGTTTCGTTAAGAGTTAGAATACCTGCGCCAGCTTGAATGGATTGAGCAAGCACACTGCCTGTAGCTGTATCGATCAGTGCGAGTGTAGTGCTAGTGGTAGTGCCGATGGGACTCTGAAGAGTAATCTTGAGCTGTCTGAAACTATCCAAGCCTGGGAGATCGTATTCACTATAGTAAGCACCATTGAGATCGTTGTTGGTGAGGGAAGCTACAATGCTTTGACCTAATCTAATGTCTGCCATAATCTTGTCGTTCTAAGCTGTGAGATGAGCAATAAATTGAATTTCCCAAGCTAGGAGCGTTTCAACTTATTCACAAGTTATCACAGACACTTTTTGCGATCGCACCGCTAAAAGTATGAATGTCAAGGTAAGCGATTTGCTCTAATCAAAAGAGCTTCTGCTAACTTGTCATTTGCTTGTAAAATCGACAATATCAGTCACTATAACTATCTCTAGCACAAGGTTTGACCATTTAATAACTGATGTTAATTTAGCTAAATCAGCCTGTGGACATATATCCATTTAAGCCAAATTTAGCGATTCAATTTTCAATAGCATCAGCATAGTTACGCAATAGATCCCGCAATCATCTCAGCATAGTTACGCAATCGCATCGAACCGGATTGGGTGAGCTACAGGTCGATTATAGTCGATCGAGCGCGGTAGTCTATTTCTACAATCTAGACGATCTCTCTCCATATTTATTTGATTCAAGTGGCTCAAAATATGGCTGAGGATCTTTTTTGGGAACAAAAGCCAAAATCATCCCGATCTACTACTCGATTGATTGGATATAAGTACAAGTAGATCTGCATAAATATCACTTGGAAAATTTCGCAAAAATAAGTTGAGTAAATGATTAATTCACCATTCAAGGATCTAGATTTTAAGGCTTCCCCACAGCTTTACACCTATCTAAACAAACTTATTAATGCGTTTTCCAACGATCGGAAGTATACGATTCTGATGCTTGCTGACGCTAGTTTGTTCCTACTAGCAATTACTGTAGCGATCTGCTTTGAGGATGGACTAGACATGATGCCTGGAATCATGTTGCGACAAGGGAATTTCATGTTACTGGAGATCGCCATCAAAATTGGACTGTTTTGGTTTTTTGGAGTTTACCAGCAAGTATTGAGATCAACAGATGGAGCATTTATGTTCGCAATTGCTAAAGCTGTATCTGCTAGTTGTGTCGCCATTCTCGCGCTTGATCGACTATTGCCAGTTTCGGACATTCCTGCTTCTGTGCTACTAAGTGATGGAATGCTCTCCTTAATTCTAGCGATCGCCTTGAGGTTTGGGATCCGACTGCTGATGGGTAAAATGCGCCAAATCGACCATGCTGGCAAGGAAATGAGCAAAGTAGTAATTTATGGAGCTGGTAGTGCTGGATGTATTCTAGCGCAAGGTTTGACAGTCAAAAATGGTAAAAAATTAATTGGCTTTGTCGATGACAATCCCCAACTCCAAGGTCGAAACGTGCAAGGGACAAAAGTTTATGCTCCTGCCGAATTACTAAAACTCAAGGCTACGATTGGATTTGCAGAAATTTTGTTAGCAATGCCGTCGATCGATGGTCAACGCCGACGGGATCTATCCCAAAGACTGAAGATTTTAGGCGTACCAATTAAAACTGTACCGAGTATCACCGAACTATTGAGTGGTCGTGTTTCTGTTAATAAAGTCCGAGATCTCAATATTGAGGATTTATTAGGTCGCAAAGCGATCGCCGCTCATCCAGAATTGCTTCAGCATGATATTACAGATCGAGTCGTCTTGGTTACTGGTGGTGGTGGATCGATCGGTTCGGAACTCTGTCGTCAAATTGCCAAGCAGCAGCCCAAAATGCTGCTGATCTATGAGCTACACGAGTTTGCTCTCTATCAGATGGACATGGAACTAGGGGAAAGTTATCCTAAGCTCCAGAAAGTTGCTTGCTTGGGTTCGGTGACTGACGCTCAAACATTAACACGAGTACTAACGCAATATAATGTCGATATTATCTATCATGCTGCCGCTTATAAGCATGTGCCGATCGTTGAAGCCAACCCGATCTCTGGCATGGTGAATAATATTAGTGGCACCTTGACTGCGGCACAGTGTGCGATCGAGTGTAACGTAAGTAAATTCGTCCTCATCTCCACAGACAAAGCTGTCCGCCCAACTAATATAATGGGTGCCACCAAGCGTGTTGCTGAATTAGTGCTCCAAGGCTTAGCCGATTTGCCCACTCACAAAACCTGTTTTACGATGGTGCGGTTTGGAAACGTCCTCGGCAGTAGTGGCTCTGTCGTCCCCCGTTTCAGCGAACAGATCGCTGCTGGTAAACCAATCACACTTACCCATGCAGACATCACCCGCTACTTCATGACCATCCCAGAAGCTGCGACACTAGTGATTCAAGCTGGTGCCATGGCCAAAGGTGGTGAAGTCTTCCTCCTCGATATGGGTGAGCCTGTCAAAATCTACGATCTTGCGGCTCAGATGATTCGCTTACACGGCTTAGAACCTGAGAAAGACATCAAAATTGAAGTCACAGGTTTACGTCCTGGTGAGAAAATCTATGAGGAGCTGTTGATCGATTGTGATGCGGCTTTGCCAACCGGACATCCTAAGATTTTCTGTGCCCGTGAAGCCAAATTAGGCTGGCAACAACTAGAACCTCAACTAACTACTCTCTTGGATGCAGCAGCCGATTGTGAAGTTACGGCTTGCGTATCTGTCCTCCACGACTTGGTGCCGGAATATCAACCAATGGGTCAGTATGCTAAGGTGAAATCCGATGCAGTGGCAGTATCCATGGTCGCATCCATTAGTGATAAGTTGAGAAAATCCGAAATTCATCAAGAAGGCCGCAAAAAAATATCTACTGGCATGATTCAAGCTTGCATCCCAATCAAAACAGTCGGGTAAATCACCTAAATTTCTGGCAAAAAAGCTTTGTTCTCTGAATCTCGATCCGGTCTTAGTATGTATTAAATACGATCCCAATCGAATTAGTTGTGCGGAGTGATAAAAAGCGACATTTCCTGTACCCTAAGGAAAGATGTCTAAATTTTTATCAAAAACAGCAATCTATGACAGTATCAATTGAAAGAACACCGACTGCCATCAAACATGAAGTCAAAGACTTAGCCCTCGCGCCTCAGGGTAAGCAACGGATTGAATGGGCTGGCCGCGAAATGCCTGTGCTGCGTCAGATTCGGGATCGGTTTGCAGCAGAAAAACCTTTGGCTGGTATTCGTGTGGTTGCTTGTTGCCACATTACCACCGAAACTGCTCACTTAGCGATCGCGATCAAAGCCGCTGGTGCTGATGCAATCTTGATTGCTAGTAACCCCCTCTCCACTCAGGATGATGTCGCAGCTAGCTTGGTTGTGGATTATGGCATCCCTGTATTCGCTTTCCGTGGTGAAGACGAAGCTACTTACAAACGTCACGTTCAAACTGCCCTAGATCACCGCCCAAATATCATCGTTGATGATGGTTGTGATGTAGTTGCAACTATGGTGCAAGAGCGTCAAGACCAATTGAGTGAATTAATCGGTACCACCGAAGAAACCACTACAGGCATCGTTCGCCTCGAAGCGATGTTCAAAGCTGGCGTACTCACCTTCCCTGCTGTCAACGTCAACGACGCAGACACCAAGCATTTCTTTGACAACCGTTATGGTACTGGTCAATCTACCCTAGATGGGATCGTCCGCGCTACCAACATCCTCCTCGCTGGCAAAACCATCGTTGTAGCTGGTTACGGCTGGTGTGGTAAAGGTACCGCCATGCGTGCCCGTGGAATGGGTGCAAACGTAATCGTCACTGAAATCGACCCTACTAAAGCGATCGAAGCCGTTATGGACGGTTATAGCGTAATGACAATGGCTAAAGCTGCTGTTGTTGGCGACATCTTTATCACCGTTACTGGTAACAAGCACATCATCCGCGCTGAACACTTCGACGCAATGAAAGATGGTGCGATCGTTTGTAACTCTGGTCACTTTGATATCGAAATCGATCTCAAGGCTCTCTCCAGCAAATCCACTGGTGTCAACACTGTTCGTAACTTTACTGAAGAGTACAAACTCAACAACGGTAAATCAATCATCGTCATCGGTGAAGGTCGTCTAGTCAACCTTGCAGCAGCAGAAGGACATCCTAGCGCAGTAATGGATATGAGCTTTGCGAACCAAGCAATGGCTTGTGAGTACCTAGTCAAAAACAAAGGTAAACTCACTGCTGGTATTCACTCTATCCCTGTTGCAGTGGATAAAGAAATCGCGCGGATGAAACTCGAAGCTATGGGCATCGAAATCGATAGTCTCAACCAAGATCAAATCGATTACGCTAACTCCTGGACTTCTGGGACTTAATTTCTGAATTAGTTTTAAAAAAGCAGAGGTGATGAATTCATCCCTGCTTTTTTTATTTGTTCGATGATCGATCGATAGTTATCTTCAAGATCTTAATCAACGCTATAAATATTGCCTACTATATATCTATTGAATAAACCAGATATTTTGGGCTAGCTGTAAGAGTTCTTGATGACGTTGTGAAATAATCTCTACTGTCCACTCTGCTTTTTCACAAACTGATTTAGTTAGATCGAAAGAAACTTTTTTCAACTTTTCTTGATAAATAACCTTTTTTTGATCAAAGTTGGAGTTTTGAGCCTTGTAATTT
>CASBPY010000144.1 GCA_949127675.1 Synechococcales cyanobacterium PMM_0072 | reverse complement strand
GTGCAGCATTAAGTTAGGTTTGGCAGTCTCTCAGCACCGCACTAACAAGGAGCGATTAATTATCGGACTGCGGTTTTATTCCACAGCAGAACGTGACGCTTGTGACGCTTGTGACGCTTGTGACGCTTTCAATAGCAAAGCGTCACCACCATCAAAGCTATGCTCAGACTAAGAAGTGACGCTTGTGACGCTTCTTAGTCTCGATATTGTCATGATACTAAAACAGCTTCCGATGGAAGTCTGAACGTACCCATGAAAAGGGTCAAACCATTGAGGAGCCGTGTGAGGTTAACGTCTCACGCACGGTTTTGAAGACAAGCGGCTGTCGCGAGATGGTCGCTTAGTTTAATAATTCTGCATTCCCCTGTATTAATCAATTATCGTTAAACTATCAGCCCAGAAAACCAAATAACCAGTGAAGCCAGAAGAAATCAGAGCAGATAGCCAAATTACCAGCCCAACCGATCGAACTTTAGAACGGCAAGTAAATCTGTGCTGCCAAGTTCCCCAATCATGGCGGAGACATTGGGCGGCTGAAGCCAAGCGCAATGGTGTCACCATGACAGAAGTGATTAGAGAAGCTTTTACAGCCAGATTTGGCTTACCAGAAGACCAAAACAAATAGTCAATAATTAAATTAAAATACCAAAATACCAAAAAACCTGTACAATAAATACAAACGCAAACGGACGTTGTTACTAGCAACGTCCGTCTGCTAACCATCTTTGTGTCAAAGGCACTAGGAAAGCTACTATGATTGTACTTGAATTTGAGCGGCAACCCGTGCGGTTGCTGATGTTTCATGATCGGGTTTGGTGCGCGATCGAGGATTTATCATCCGTGCTAGGTGAATCCCTATCGTCACTGCTGAGTTACTTGGAGTCTGATGAGCAGACAGAACTACTAATCGAAGGTGATGGAAAAAAGCTGTCGTGGGCGAATGAATTGGGGATTTACAACCTGATTCACACCTTCAATAATCCTGTAGCCAAACGGCTGAAACAATGGCTGAGAGAAGATGCTATGCCCTCAGTGCGTCAGTCTTTTCCCCTGTCAACTACGAATATTTCCTCACAAGAAGCCTTAGCCCTTGCTATCCCGATCCTCACAAACTTAGGTGTTGACTCGGAGCGGATGGGAACGTGGCTGTTGGCGCAATACCGTCGGCTCTATCCAATTCATGCGGAAATCTTTGTAGATATTCGGACGATCGATCGTCAAAAACAGATCGCACCCATACCTAAAACTCCATCTGAGATTGTAGGTCAGGACTCGACATCAACAATCCGACTCTCGCCGACGGAACTCGGAAGACTGATGACCAAAAACTATGGCTTGGGTCACACTCCCTCCCCGCAACAGGTTAACCGCACCTTCGTCGCTTTAAGTTGGCAGATCTTAGTTCAGCGGGGTAAAAGTCGAGAATGGCAGCTAACTAAAGCTGGGCAACAGTTTGGGCGGTTAGAGGATTGTGTCGATCGGCACGGTAAAACTCGCGTACAAATTCGCTGGTCGCCAACGGTAGTGCCGATAGTAGCCCAAAAATTGGGATTTATTTAGAGCGTTACTCATTTTAGCGATCGGGGGAGAAGGAAAAATCTAAATTCCTTCCCCCTAATTTTTTGCTAAATCGACACTCTACAGCCGACATAGATCTTTAACTTCAAACCAATAAATCACCATAATTGCAATCAATCTATCTTGTCTCCACGATGTAGCTTCAATTAAACATCTCCCAAATTATCTAACCATACCCGATCGATTAATTATTGAATATCATTGAGCATATTTAATCGATAATACCAGCAAGACTGCCAAATTAGGATATTAGCTAAATTGGATAATTTAGTTAATCAATCTAACTGCTCTCAGCTATCTAGTTCTATTCGTTAGTATTTCGTACAAAACTAATTAATTTCGTAACTTAATTAGATATTTAAAGAACAATTATTATTAAAAAAGTACTCTTTGACTCGATTCTAATCGAACGATCGCTCAGGCTTTAACAATTAAACTAGACCGATCCACTAAATTTCGTACAAAATCTGAAGATTTCGTACGATTGGCTCCCCATCTAGCTCCTCAATCTCAGTATCCTTCACACCCCACCTACCAGATCTAACTAAGCCTAAATCCCCTTTCACATCAGTATCCTAACCCCTTGCCCCATTTGCTCGACAGTGCCTGTTGTCGCGGATAGAATAGTACTATGTTCGATTTGATACTAAGCCAGCACACACACCCTTAGCACTAGCGTACTATCGCCGCAAGCGGCTAGGGCTGTGGCTGGCAAGGGGTAGCTTCGCCCCCCTCGACCCCCTGATCCGGTATTGATCGTCCGTTGATGCCTCGCTCAAAGCTAAACCCCAACCCCCTTTCCTCCAGTTATGGCTAAGTACCGTAAGCAAGTCCAAGTCCTCCTCAGCGACGAACAGAAAATCCACATCACCGAACGTGCCATTCAAGCAGGCTTAACCCTATCTGAATATATTAGACAAAGTGCAACAACCCAAGAAATAACACCAGTAATCAACCCCTATAAAACAGTAGTCAGAAAGCAAATTGTTTACAGCCCAAAGACCCAAGGAGAAGTTGAGATAGTCCAACAACTAGCTAAAATAGGCAACAATCTTAACCAACTCACTCGTAAAATTAACACCTCAGCTAAAGTCGGTGAAAGCATCGAACTAGTTAAAATCTCAGCCTACCTCTATTCACTAGAATCACAACTAACAAATGTTTTGCAAAGTATTCGCTAGAGGCGGCGGCAGAGCCTCTGGCATCGACTATTTACTTGCCGAACGAGATGCTACCAACAAACTGAGAAATCCCCCTGCCGAACTGCTCCGAAGTGACCCCGAAAGAATCAAACAAGTCATCTCCAATTTGAATTTCTCCCGTAACTATACCAGTGGGGTATTGTCATTTACCGAGACAGTAGCCGAACTCACCCGTGATAACTTACAGAACATCATGGATGAATTTGAAGACATGATGAAAGCTGGATTTGACGACCCTGGGCGGATTGATGTGTTGTGGGTTTTACATCAAGATAAAGATCGAGCCGAACTTCATTGGGTTGTCCCAAACGTCGATTTACAAACAGGAAAAAGATTCCAACCCTATTACCACAAAGTAGATCTAAACCGCTTTCGAGCTTGGGAACGATGCACTAATGCCACCTATGGACTCACCGACCCATCCGACCCCGCCAGAGCCAGAACAATCGATATTCCACCCTTTCTACCTGAGCAGAAAGAACACCAATATAGACAGATTAATGATGTGATCACCAATATGGTGGCACAAGGACAGATTACCAACCGCGATGATATTGTAGACCGACTATCAACAGCAGGCTATAAGATTAATCGCCTCAGTCAAGACTACATGAGTATCGAAGACCCTGACGGACGCAAACTACGCCTTAAAGGAGCATTTTATGGACAAGGTTTCACAAGTATTGCAGAACTTACGCAAGCAAGAGGAGCAGACCCAACAACAGGTCGAACAGATCACCCAAACCGTGTTGAACAGTTACGAGCAGAGCTTGACCGCCAGCTTGCAAACCGCAGTGAATACATCCAACACCGCTATTGCCGAGTTCAACCAGCAACTGACAGCAGCCATTACCGACCACCAAGTAACCCTTTCCTCCAACCTCGCCGCTCACCAACAGCAAGCCAACCGGATCTGGAAAATCTCAGCTCTGGGCGGAGCCAGTCTCCTCGGCTTGGGCATAGTGGGAGTAGTCACGATGCTGACCTGGGGCACCCTTCAACTCAAGTGGCAGCGAGCAGAAGTGGACAAACTCCACCAGGAATCCAACTCGATTCGGTTGAGCATCAAGCACCTTCAACAAGAGCAGACCAAATTGGAACACAAGCGCAAAAGGAAATAGACGATGACCGACTTAGAAAAACTGCTCTTGAACTCAGTCGAGCAATTAGCGACCGAATCGAGACAACGGGAAGAGCATTTATCGAGCAAACTCAACAATTTGACCACCACTTGCACGAACTTAACCAAGCAAGTGCAGAACTTAACCGCGACCCAAATCGATTACCAACAATTAGACAGAGCTTGCAAGCAGCTACAGCAGGAGCTACAGGAATCTCACTCCAACTACACAAAACTGCAACAGCAAGTGTCCAGCTTAGTCACCAACTCAACCATCTTGCAGACGAGATTGCAGCAGGTGGAGAGTCAGTCAGTCGGCTTGAGCGACAGCACACAGGCATCGAAATCGATCTTGGAGCAATTTCTCGACAAGTTACGGAAGCCGAGCGGTGGCTGATAGAGCGAGCAAGAGCGGAGCGGGAACAACGAGCTGAAGTGAAGAAAAATCAGGGGAATAATTCAGTCAGCGTCGAGAAAAAGCGAAGTCAGGTTGGCCCAAGTCGGTAATCAAAACCAGAACAAGTTGAGTAAGTCCAAATTAGAGATTAGAGATGAGTCATTATGCTAGAAGTACAACCGAATCGGAGTGGACGCAAACCTAAATGGCGAGCTGGAGCAACCGATCTAATTCGTGTTCCAAAGTCATTCCGCGAACAAATACTTGAATATACTCAACAACTAGATCTGGGAAATGTACCACCCCCACCGACCGTCTCTGAAGTACAGCAACGACAATTGACTCAGATCGATAAGGATGAAATTCTCATTTTTCTGAAAGAGAATTTTAACCAGTTTGTCCCTAGCCGAGATACGCTTGAGCAGTTGGCACAGTCTCAAGCAAAGGTTCGAGCACAGGCTGCTCGGATTGCTACGCTCGAAGCAGAACAGAAACAATTGATAGCTGGAAAATCTGAAGCGGAAAGTCTACGAGTAGAGTTACGGACTAAAGATCGCCAGATATCATCATTGACTCGCCAACGTGCTCTAGTAGTAGCGGAAGTGGAAACTCTGGAGCAACAAAAAGCTAATCTGGTGGCTTACAGCAGCACAGCGAGTGACTCAGATCGGCGGATTACCAAAATTCTCAAGTTGCTCCAGCAAGTATCTACAGGCACAGGTAAGATCTATGTGGAGGCGATCTTCCAGTTGGTGGCGGGAGTAGCGATCGAGCGGATCGATTTGTGTGTGTTAATTATGAACAGGTTGAGTAAAACAGATAAGACTTATAACAACTGTTGTCGAGATGCAGCATCGGCGGCAATAGCAGGAAGTTTTCAGTCGATTGAGTCGGCGATGGCTTGGGTAAGTCGAGAGTATGATGAAAGAAAGGAAAGGAACTCACCAAAGGATTAATATTTAATTGGATCTAGATCGAGTATGCCTCATCCTGACAATGCCTGTCCCGAATACTTTCAGTCTTTATAACATCTAAGTTATTGACAAAGGGATTTAGTTCTTATAACATCTAAGTTATAGATACCTATTTCCGTATGTCTGATTGGTCGGTTGAATTCTATTCGGATGGTGATGATAATTCTCCTGTCTTGGATTGGTATCAGACTTTGGATGATAAAACTAAGGCTAAACTGCTTTGGACTTTTCAGCTTCTAGAAGCTAATGGCATTGATGTTGGGATGCCATACGTCAAGCCATTAGAGGATAAGTTGTACGAAGTTAGAGCAGAGGTGAATCGTAACGCTATTCGAGTTATTTACTTTCTCTATACTGGACGTAGGTTTATCTTGTTACATGGGTTCCAGAAGAAAACTCAGAAAACACCGAAGAAAGAGTTGGAAAAAGCCAGAACATATCTTGAGGATTTCCTCGCGAGAAATGCCGATTCTGTTGACGAACCGCTATCATAACCAGGATTAAAACGTATGCCAGCTAAGACAATCCCGCTTTCTGAAGTAGTAGCCAAAAGTTTAAGCAATCCTGCTGTGAGAGCAGAATATGAGGCTCTCAGAGAAGAGTTTCAGATTGCTCAGTTGATTATTGATATGCGAAAAGCTGCCAAACTGACTCAACAAGAGTTAGCTAAGTTGAGCGGAATCAAGCAACCTCAGTTAGCCAGATTGGAGACTGGTGGACAGTTACCTCGGTTGGATACTTTGGCTAACTTAGCTAAGGAAGCTGGTTATTCACTGGAATTACACTTAATCCCGCAGTCACAAGATGGTGATAATTCAGAAATCTTACCTCCGTTATCGATCGCTGTTAGTGCGTCATGATTCAAGAGTAAGGAAACTCATTAATCGCCATAGTTTCGTTACTTTGATTGTTTTACCTACTTTTATTACTTAAGAATGGCGGTGTACCGTCTGCGATCTAGACTCCGCCAGGAAGTAAATAAAAGACTCGTTTTCTTTACCAGTCCCTTGCCGATTTATAGTTGCAAATAATGTGGTCTCAAATTTAGTATTGTGGGCTGGTTGCAAATAATGTGGTCCCAGTTGCACTTAATGTGGTCTCAACCGCATTTATAGTTGCAGCTAATGTGGTCTCAAAATCGCGATGATTGTGGTCTGGAGTGATTAGTATTGTGGGTCGCTACAGCTATTATTCGAGGGGCTGGAAATGTAGAAGCAGTCAGGAAACTCAACTGGCAGATGACGATCCGCGAGGACTCGATCGCCGCTTTCTATGATGAGAAATTAATCATCGATCCTGAAGCTTCGATCGCTTGTGGGCATCTCTACAAGGAATACCAGGGTTACTGCAATGAATCGGGGCTGAAATCCAAGAGCATCAACAATTTTACCCCTTCCCTAATTGAGCTTTGTAACGATAGCTTGGGGCATCTGATCGCGCACAAACACACCAAGACGGGAAAGGTCATCAAGGGGGTGCGGTTGCGCCAGGATTTGGAGCATCTATCTGACAAGAAAGGTAGTATGTCTCCTACACTTAAAAACCTTTCTTCTGTTCTTAATAATAAACAAAAATTTTCAAATGAATTGAAAGAGCCGTCACCCCCGTCACCCGACATACCAGAAGCTGGCTTGAAGGTCGTCACCGACCCGTCACCAGCCGTCACCCCCGTCACCAAAGACCCCGACATCTTGACCGAGTTTTGAAATAGGTGACGACCGTGACCCCCTGTGACGGGTCACGGTGACGGCTATAAGCCTCTGCCAGTATGAAAGGTGACGGGCATGACGGGTAAATCGAGATTACTCCCACAGAACTCAAAAAATAGCAGAAGAGAAGAAAGATTTTCAAGCGTAGGCAAAAGATTACAAAACAGAAAAATTAACCATGACAAAAATTACCCCAGGATCGACCATCATCGGTGCAAGCGGGAAGAAGTTGGTAGCAGAATATTTAAGATCCAAACTAATCGCATTCTATTTATATGCAGCAGACCGGAGTAATCCCACTGCCGCGAGTCGGTATAGAGATAAACCACAGTATGCAGAATTTTATGATGAGTGCGTTCACTATACGCAGTTTAGTGAGAACGTCAAAAAACTTGATGAGCCAGATATCTTATTGGAAATGGCAACAGAAAGAACCATAGTTATCGATCTACCTGCTCAGTTACACTATCCACTGACATCATGGCTGGAAGATAAAGATATTTTTGCACTTAGTCAAGCTAATCATATCGATTGGGTGAGATGGTTTGTTTGCAATGGTGAAAACGACTCAATTCAGATTCTGATCGCTTCAGCAGAATTCTACAAACATCAACCGACTGTTGTGGTGAGAAATTGCGGTCTATGTGATGATTGGGATTATTTTGATCGGCATGAGGAATTACAAGCAACGATCGAGAAATATCAAATGATTGTGATTGACTTTCCTAAGTTGGCGGATAGCAAGCGAATCAAAATCAATGCTCACAGGTGGACATTTGAGGAAGCGATGGAGGAGGGAGGGTTTGGAATAGTGGGTAATGGTGTTATCCATCAATATACTAAAAAAGCTTATCAAGTTATTGAATCTACGGGATTATTGGAGGTATAAGTAAATGCCAATGCAGTTTAATGGTAAGAAGCTCGATAAGGAGCAAGAAGCTCTAGATATCTTGTTGAAAGGAAAACCGGATGATTATAAAGGGCGGGTATTAGAGTATGTCCGCAATGCTAAAGTTGATGCTAACGATCCAACTTTTGTGTTAATGGTGGCGTTAGGAAATCTAGATATAGCTTTGATAGATTTACCCAAGGTGATTGCCAAAGGTGGTAAAG
>CASBPY010000143.1 GCA_949127675.1 Synechococcales cyanobacterium PMM_0072 | reverse complement strand
CTGGGAGACTGGGAGACTGGGAGACGGGGGGACAACTATTTAATTCACCATCCACTATCCACAAATTCCTAAATAATGCTTTCAATCCAACTCTTGATCACCAATGCTCGCTCGAAATTTGGTTGATTGAGATAGATTGATTGTAAGTTATTTAACATCCGAAACAGGATCTGTCGGTTGGTGACTGGCTGAAGGATTTCTGGTGGTAAAATCGGCAGATCCCGTTGATAAATATTCATCAATTTTTGGCGACAATCTTCAGCGAATAGTATTTCACCTCGATCGAATACATCGACAAATATTTCACTCTCCTCAAAGTCGGGACGAATGAGAAAGTGTCCTGGCATCCCGATGCCCACCATTGGGAAGTCGATCCGTTTAGCTATTTCTAGATAAACTATCGCTAGCGTGAGCGGAATTCCGGTTTGGAGGTCGATGACATCATTGAGAAAGCTATTTTTGGGGTTGTAATAGTCCTGCTCGTTACCGTGAAAATTGTGTTCTGTATATAAGTATTGATTAATGATTTGGATAACTTTGAGCGGGTATCTAGTTTTTGGTAATCTTTGAGATACTTCCGCTGCCATTGTTTCTAGTGCTCCCAAATATCGATCGAGATCGAGATCTGGATACTCAATCTGGGCAATGTACAATGCCGCTTTTGCTAAATTAATATCTCGATCTACTCGATCGATTTCAACTAAGAATTGTGCGAGGGAATCAGTCATCAGAATGAGGGTAGGCTATAGAGGTTAGATGGTGGGGAAAGAAGTTTAGGTATGTAGATCCTTGCCCGCTCCATATTTCCATGCTTGCAGGAGTTGCTGATAACGATATTGCTGGGATGGGGGCAGTTGGGCGATTAGTGGTGTAAGTAATTTGCCGATCGGATAGAGTCCCGTATATGTACTGAGGCTAATATAATTAATCAGCCAATCAACTAGCGTAATTATACCAACGTGGGGGACGATCGGTATTACAGAAAGTGGGCTAGAAATCGAGGTTTGCAAGAGAGTGCGGGAAAGGGCGGGAAACTGAACGACATCTTGGAGGAAGGGACGAAGGACATCATCACCAAGGCTGTCCATTGACTGGAAAACGGCTGCTAAGAGGTTATTGATTCGATCTGGATCGACTTTTTGGGCAATACCGACGCTCATTGCCCGTTGGAACATCCAGGTAACGGCGATGTTTGGCTGGTATGGCTGTAATAATTGCAGATCACAATTGCTCAAAGCATCTGCTTCAATTGCCATTTCAATCCCATCAGTTAGGCGGGATAAGTGGCGAATCATTGAGCCAAATCCGCCGAAACTAACTGGCGACTGACTACCACTACTATCCCCAATCATTAATACTCGCGCCCACGGTGTTTTGAGCGGGCTATCACGGTAGGAGGGAAAACAGCCAAACAGACAGCGGTGAAAGTTTAGTTGGGCGAGTTCAATGTTTTGATATGTTGGTAATAATCGCAAGTATTCTTCAAATAGGAATTCGACGCTAAACCGATCTGGGTGTGCGTCTAGATAAGTAAATAAATAAGTGGTGCGTCCATCCCGTGCCGGAAATGCTTCCCAAAAGTACTGACATTGATGTTCAATCGGCGTAATTGATGCAAAAATATCGCCTGTTTGATTCTGCGGGAAACCGGAGGCGCAACTCCCTACCACCAGACAAATTCCCTCTGGTTTGACATTACCCCTCGCTTGCGCTGCTAAGGGCGAAAAATGTCCCATTGCGTCGATGAATAGCTTGCTAGTTAATTCAGCAGTTCCTAACCTAACGGCTACACCATTGGGATGAATTGCCACTCGATCGCATGACGTATATTCTAGTAACTTACCGCCATGCTCCAGAAACTTTCCCTTGAGCGTCGCCAGCAAATAAACCGGATCCACCCCAATATTTAAGACATCCCGCACCCAGATATCTGGAGTATTTGGAAAAGCGATCCGCGCCGGATTATATTCAGAGGCAATCGCCATCGCTAATTCTGCTTCAGATAGCAATTCCAGCTCCACCAACACCGCTAATTCTGAGCGCGAGATATTCCACTCCTGTACCCTCCCCTTCAGCTCTCCCCGCTCGATTACCACTACCTTCAAACCCCGCAATTGCAGAGCTGCTGCGAGGATAATTCCCAGGGTACCACCTGCAATTACAACATCCACATCAATGGTTTTTAAATACTCATCGCTTGAAACCACCATTTCTCGTTGAGAAGTCTGTCCCTGACGCAACTTTTGCCACATCTGATCCACTCGTTCAAGATTGGTAAATGTATCAACAGGGAATTGAGCGGCGACTTTAGCATCGATCGGCATAGAATTAGAGCAGAGAATTACTCATCATGGTAGATCAAATGAATACTAAATCTCAGTCACGACTGCTGATGAAAATCTTAATCGGTGTAGCTTGGCTTGATGGTGCCATTCAACCAGAGGAACGCCAATATCTCGCAAAAGTAGCTCAAACCCATCAGCTCGATCTCGATCCTGAAATTGAATCACTATTGGCTGGGCGGATCTCACTTACGGCTGCTGACTGCGAACAGTGGATTCAGGAGTATCTTGGAGATCGATCGATCTATGATGACGATGAACTAATCGAAGCAATTAGCGGCTTAATTTATAGCGATGGCGATGTTGCTATTGATGAAGCGAAACTCTTAGCAAATATTCAATCACAACCATCTAGTGTCCCGCCGCTAGTTAGTAAGATTCAGCAGCTTTATAAGAAGGCTTTAGGCTTTAGGCTTTAGGCTCTTTGAGCCTAGATTGCATAATCTGCGTAGGTTGGGTTGAAGAATGAAACCCAACGCACTAGAGAGGTTGGGTTGTCTCCTGTTGGCGTTAGCCTGCCGTAGGCACAGGAGAGGCTCCGCCAACATTCTTCAACCCAACCTACAGAATAAAATATTACTCCCCGTCCCCATGACCCCATCCCTATCAAACAAGCGCGATATTCTCACGCAGTTACGCAATATCTTCACAGGTGAAACATTTCTCTACATCCTCAAACGATCGATCCAAGCACTGTTCACCCTCTTCCTGGCTTCGATTCTATGTTTTGCAATTATTCAGTTATCCCCAGGTAATTTCCTAGATACACTGAAGCAAAATCCTAAGATTACGCCCCAACGGATTAAGGAGTTAATGGAGCAGTTTGGCTTAAGCGATCAAAAAGATTTTGGAACGCTCGTTGGTCAATATTTTAAGTGGTTGACTCAGGCACTTCAGGGCAATTTGGGGTTGAGTATGCTCTATTTTCAGCCAGTATCACTGCTAATCGGGCAAAGAATTAGAGCTACTCTGGAATTGGCGATCGCCTCGATTATATTAACATGGCTGATTGCCATTCCCTTGGGGATTATTGGAGCTGTCAATCAAAATAAATTTATTGATAAATTCTTGCGAGTGCTGAGTTATACTGCTCAAGGATTTCCGAGCTTTGTAACTGCCCTATCACTATTAATTGTTGCTCAAATCTGTTCACCGCTCTTACCTGTTGGTGGGAGAACTAGTATCAATCATGGTGAATTATCAGCGATCGGTCAATTGTTTGATATCCTTTGGCACATGATCCTGCCGACAATTGCCCTGACAGTTACCGGATTTGCTGGATTGCAACGGATCACCCGTGGGGAATTATTAGATGTCTTGCGTCAAGACTATATTCAGACAGCTAGAGCCAAAGGTTTATCTGAGAATAGAGTAATTTATGTCCATGCACTCCGCAATGCAATTAACCCCCTAGTTACACTACTAGGGTTTGAATTTGCTAGTTTACTTAGTGGTGCTTTTATTGCGGAGTTTTTCTTTAATTGGCCAGGATTAGGTAAGTTAATTCTTGCGGCAGTAACTGCAAAGGATCTCTATCTAGTAATGGGTAGCTTGATGATTGGTGCAATTATGTTAATTGTTGGTAATTTATTTGCGGATCTGTTGCTCAAATTTGTCGATCCACGGATTAAATTAGCCGATCTGAAATAGAATACGTGGGTGCGTTATCCTGCTGAGTAACACATTCTAAAGTCACTTCTCCGAACTCCGAACTCTTAACTCCGTTGGTGTAGCCGCTCTGAAAGAGCTACTCCCAACTCTCAACTAATTCCAACACCTGTGATAGTGAATCGATCGACAAATCTGGATGATATTCTACGCTTGGTGGCTGAAGATCACCATACTCGGAATCAGATCGCTTCACCCAAATGGTAGACATGCCCAATTGACGCGCGCCGAAAAAATCTTTGCGGGGATTATCTCCGATATACACACTGAACTCTGGCGCAATATTTAGTCGCTCTAACACCAACTTAAATGGAGCTGTACTCGGCTTCCAATTTGTTCGACCTAAACTATCTGAAAAAACTACGGCATCGAAGAAAAGATCTAATCCTAACGCTGCCCATTTACGTTGTTGTACCTGTAAATAACCATCACTAACCAAACCTATTTTATAAGATTTAGTTAGTGTCTTTAATAGATCGATCGATTCCGCAAATGGACTGATTGTCGGCGAATGTTCTCGATAGACATTAAGCAACTTAGTCACAACTTCTGGATTGTCGATCTGATGAATTGCTAACCACTGATTGAAAGTATTATTTCTAACGCCCTGATGATACAAGTTACACAATGTTGTAAATCCTTGGTTTCGATCGATCTCCAAGTTTACATTTGCCCAATTAGCAACTGCTTTAAACCCACTCAAGACATAATCTCGTTCCGAATACAGAGTATCATCTAAATCGAAGACGATCGCTTGTAAGTTATTCATTCAAGATTATGTTCTGGCAACTAGTGTTCGCCGTCTTTCACCCGCCGCGACGGGTTGAAGATCGAACTGTGACGCGCTACCTGTCGCCTCAGCCTTAACAAAAATCGCATCATCATAGCGGAGCATCGACAATCCATCCTCCCATTCATCGATTTCCACCTGGGGCTGCTTACCTGCCAACAATTGCAATAGCCAGAGTGGGAAGTCTGCACCAGCTCGATAAGCCAACGGATAACCGCCGCCAAATCGAGGATTGATTTCGATTAAAACAATCTCACCATCTGATTGTAAAAAGCACTGGACTGTAATACAGCCAATTGCACCAGGGAGAGATTCTACGACATATTTTGCCGCAGCAATTAATGCTGGATTTTTGACAGTGGTACCTTTACTAGTTTCACCTGCGCGTGTTTCTAGTCTCGATCTTGGGACGATCGAAATTGCTTTGCCTTGAAAATTAACTAGGACATCGATCGTATATTCTTGACCACTAATTAATTCTTGAATAATTGAATCTTCAACGTAGTTCGCAAAAAAGTTTAACTCTGTCCGATTCTTAACCTGATATACCCCGACACTAGAACTACCTTGGTTAGGTTTGATGATCACCGGAAAATCTCGGTCTTCAACTTGATCTAATTGGTATATCTTAGGTGTTTTCACCCCAATTGTTTCAAAGAATAAGCCAGTTTTCTTTTTGCTATAACAAATATCATTTACGGCTGCTGATGAGATCAGTACCGTCACACCCAGATCTCTAAATCTCTGTTCGTGTAGTGATAAAAGATGGAGTTCTGTATCAATTAATGGGATCAGGAGATCGATCTGATGTCGATCGCAAATATCTAGCAATCGATCGATATAATCAGGATCGTTAATTCTCGGTACGAGTTCAGCCGTATCGGCGAGGAAGGAAGCTGGCGCATTACCCTTTAAATCTGTGGTAATAATTTTTCCACTGATATTCGATCGATACATTGACTCTCGAAAGGCTTTCAAAAGTTCGACTCTTCTACCGACACTTGTGAGTAATATATTCATAGACTTACCTAATTTCAATAAAGTTACAATCGGGGTATGATGCTTGACTAAATTGCTTGGGTTGTAGTATTATGATCAGTTAATGTAATTATTTTATATGTCATTAATTTTGTCAATCGCTTACCTGAACAGCATTAATTTATACACTGCCCTAGT
>CASBPY010000142.1 GCA_949127675.1 Synechococcales cyanobacterium PMM_0072 | reverse complement strand
CAGGCATCGATCAAAATCAGTGTCTCGTTGGTGGGGCAATTTTACCAGGATTGAGATTGCAATTACAGTGTTTAGCTACAGGTACAGCCGCATTACCAGTAGTAGAATTACCTCGACAATTGCCCCCACGGTGGAGTGACAATACACCAGAATCGATCGCCAGTGGGATCTTACATACGGTTAGTTCGGGAATTAGTGATTTTATCCAAGATTGGCAACGGTTATGTCCACAAAGTCAGATCGTATTCACTGGTGGCGATGGAGCCGCTTTAATTAATTATCTACAGCCGAATTCATTAAATAATGTGAAATTAGATCGTGACTTATTATTTCATGGATTATCGGCAATTTTAGTCTAATTAATATCTCACCATAAATCTATTTCTTCCCGATCAATCTTAGTTTGAACCCGATCAATAAATCTTTGAATTTCTAGGACAATTTGATTGTCAGACTCCTGTTTGAAGCTGGGTTCAGCATTTTTAATCCATTGATACTCGGATTTCCAGACAGCTTTGGCATAGGCTTGGCTTTGTTCAATGGTTAATCGATCATCTAGCTCATTTTGTAGCACCAAAAATGATTTTCTAAATTGTGATAATCTCTCTGCAACTAATTCACTTTTGATCGAATCTATCGATCTTTCAAAGAATAACTGATATGTGGTTGGAAACTTATCTAGCAAAGTCCATTGATACTGATGGTTGACCATTGGATAAGCACCATCACTCACAGATGCCATCACTTTTAGTCCCTTTACCCACAGTCTAAATAACCACGGGCGTATCAATAACCACTTGGTAAACCGATTGTATTGTTGCCAATATGCTAATGAAAATCCTTCTGGTGAAATCGCTACGACACCTTGAACTAGATCTGGATATTTTAATGTGTAGCTAGCTGCAACCCAGGCACCTAAAGAGTGACCGACTAAGTAAACTGGACGTAACTTTAAAACAGTCAAAAAATCGTGTAAACAATCGACTTCCATCTGGATCGAACTGGGTGTTTCAATTGCCGTAGAATTACCAAATCCTAATAGATCGATCGCAAAACAATGAAAATTCTTGCTCAGTGGCTCGATAATTTTTTCCCACTGCTGACTGTCCGCCCAACTACCATGCAAAAAGATGACGACAGGATTTTCGCTATCGCCGGATTCACGCCAGAATATTTGTCCGGTTGGGATTTTGATGTGGGAACTGCGATCGACCATAGCTAGACAGGAGTAAGTTAGGAGCTGGGAGTTGGGGCGATAATGTTTGGAGTAAGCTAAATAATAGTATGCCCATGACTAGAGGACGATCGCTAGACCCACTAGTATTTTTGGTACGCGATCGCGTATGATAAGATCTGCTGGAGCTACGTCCGATCGGATTGACTTCCGATAGTTAGATTTAATATTTTATTGAGACAGCGAAGGATTTCTAGCACAGCTTTAACAGATCCAGTCCAAATCGGATTGGTGAGTATTCACTATCGTTTATTTTACAGAGGGAAATATGGCAAAACGCCGCAACCTTAAGAAGGAAAAGGCGGAGCGTAATCAGGCTTACGCTCGGAAATTTAGAAAACGCCCTACTGGTGGACGCATGTTCAAATCCAGATTCCGTCCTCAATCCAGTGGCACTTCGGCTGAGGAAGATAACGAAGATACTTCAGCAGCAGCAACCTAAATTAGGGGTTAGGGGTTAGGGGTTAGGGATTAGGGAATTAAATTTCCTTGCAACCATTACCTTGACCCCTACTGCTACTATGCACTAATTTGAGTTTTGGCTCGATCGATCGCTTGACGAACTTGATCGAAGCCAGTTCCACCATAGCTATTTCGGGCTGCTACTACCTGTTTGGGGTCGATAGCACCATAGATATCATTCTCAAAAGCTGGGTGTAATTCTTGCCATTCAGCGAGGCTGAGATCCTTGAGTAGTTTATTTTGACTCAAGCAAGTTTTGACCACTTTTCCAACTAGATTATAGGCTTCGCGGAAGGGGACACCTTTGGTCGCGAGATAATCAGCCACATCTGTAGCATTCGCAAAATCTGAGGCTACCGCTTCGGCAAGTCGAGCGGGACGAAACTCAATCCCTTCAGACATCAGGATTGTCATCGCTTCTAGACAAGCTTGCACCGTATTTACAGCATCAAATAAAGCTTCCTTGTCTTCTTGGAGATCCTTGTTGTAGGCTAGCGGTAAACCCTTCATCATTACCAGCATGGCTTGGAGATGTCCAAACACTCTGCCAGTTTTGCCACGCACCAATTCAGGTACATCGGGATTCTTCTTCTGGGGCATGATACTCGAACCCGTGGCACATCGATCGGTCAAACTGACAAATCGAAACTCCTCCGATGCCCAAATAATCACTTCCTCAGCCAATCTGCTCAGATGTACCATAATCAGACTAGCAGCACCGAGGAACTCGATCACAAAATCTCGATCGCTCACCCCATCTAAACTATTCCCGTAAATAGCGTCAAAACCCAGTAACTGGGCGGTATAGGCTCGATCGATCGGAAATGTCGTGCCAGCTAAAGCACCACAACCCAAAGGCGAGATATTCGTCCGCTTATAAACATCACCCAACCGCTCCCAATCCCGCTGTGACATCTCAAAGTAAGCCAGCAGGTGATGAGCTAAACTTAAGGGTTGAGCGCGTTGGAGATGGGTATAGCCAGGGATGAGCGTATCGACATTGGCTTGAGCAAGGGTGAGCAATACTTGCTGAAATTCTCGCAATTGAGCTTGAATTTGGTGAATTCGATCGCGTAGATATAATCTAGTATCAGTGCCGACTTGATCGTTTCTTGATCGAGCAGTATGCACTTTCTTACCAACATCACCGACAATTTCCGTCAGTCGCCGTTCTACAGCAAAATGAATATCCTCAGCATCGATACCAGGATTAAAATTTCCAGCTCGATATTCAGCCCGAATCTGCTCCAATCCAGCGACTAATTGTTCGCCCTCTGTGGAGCTGATGATTCCCGTCTGAGCCAGCATTTGAACGTGAGCACAAGAGCCAGTTAGATCATATTCGATCAGTTCGAGATCAAAGCCGATACTAGCATTGAATTTGGCGATCGCGGGGTGGAGAGTCCCTTCAAATCGATCGCTCCAAGTTTGGGGTAGAGACATTATTAAAAGAGTTGGGAGTTGAAAAGGACGCTTGCGTCCATATTGCTTGTGCTTTCTATTTTCCCACACTCCTCCGAACTCCGTTGGCATAGCCGCTCTAAAAGAGCTACTCCCAACCCTCAACTCCGGCAAATGGCTGGACTGTTGACTATACTTTGAACGGGAATAACCAGTAGCTCTAGAGAATGAGGAAAATCCAGACTGTAATTGTTTCCCCCTTTACCCTTTACCCTTTACCCTTTACCCTGTAGGCACCCGCAATCTATAACCGTGCAGAGTATAGTTACTACTCACGATCGACTATTTCCACGCTATTATGTAAATGTAGTGCAAACTACCGAATTTACTCAAATATTATGGTGTCTATGAAACTAACTACTACTTTATTAACCGTCTTATCCATTGCGGCCTTGACCATCACCAGTTGTGGCAAAAAAGAAGTCGCAACTACTGAACCTGCGGCAACTGTACCTGCGGCAACTACGCCTACCACCACTACCACTACCAGTACTACAGTAGCTACTACGCCTGCCACTGGTGGTCCTTTGTCCGCTACTGAAAAAGCTCAATTGACTCCTGTTAAAACTGCACTAGTAATGACAAATACTGCTGTTAAAACTGGAGATATGGCAAAAGCTAAAACTCAATTTGATAAATTCAGTGGTCTATGGAAAGTTGCAGAGCCAATGGTTAAAGCCAAAGCTGGTGCTAGCTATCCCATGATTTCTAGTGGCATAGAAATGGTCAAAACTGCAATGAGTGGCGCAACTCCCGACAAAGCTAAAGCTGGCGAAGGGTTGAACTCTATCATTAAAGCAATGGACGTTATTATGAACAAAAAATAAGCAAAGCATCATTTTTAATTAGGATTCAGTATTCCCAATTTTGCTTGCTCACACACCCTGCAAAGGGGCAGCACTGAACCAAATTAGACCGTAAGGTTAATCACTCGTAGATCTACCTTTGATTTCAAGTTGATTGAAAATTGTTATAGTAAGTAAGATAGATCTTTTAGGTTGATCCAGAGATATCCAAATGGCTGCGAATAATGAATCTAAAGTTCAGACGATCGTTCGTCCGCTCCAATATCGAGATATTGAAGCCATCGCCAGCTTGTGCCAACAATCAGCAACCCCCGACTCCGCTGTCCAGGCTCAGATTGAGCAGCTCCTGCGGCAAATGAACCGCTGGTATGCACCATTTCGATTTCTTAATATTATCCCCACGCCCACTTTTACCGATCGAGCATTGTTAGTCGCTGAGTGTGAACAACAGTTGCGCGGTATAATTAGCGTCTCCCCGTTTAATCAGACTCGTAGCACCTGGCATGTAGAATGGGTGTCAATTGACGATAAAGCGGCGACACCAGAACAGGTAACTGGCAAAAATGATATTGGTACACAATTACTTCGCCATTGCTTTGAGCATATTGTCCAAGCTAGTACTTGGGTACTAGAGGTAGATATAAATGATAACTCAGCTCTAGCTCTATATCGGCAAAATGGCTTCCAACCCCTCGCGCACCTAACCTATTGGGAAATCGCCCCCGAGCTGCTCCAAGAACTCGCACAGCGAGAGCCAGACCTGCCCAATCTCCTCCCCGTCAGAAATGCTGATGCCCAATTGATCTATCAATTGGATACAGTATCGATGCCGCCGTTATTGCGTCAAGTATTTGACAAACAGATTCACGATTTCAAAACAAATATCGCCCAAACAATGGTGGGTAAATTCAAAGGATGGATCCAGCAGAAGCAATCTGTCAGCAACTATGTATTTGAAACTCAGCGGAAAGCCGCGATCGGTTATTATCATCTGTCATTGAATCGCGATAGTCAATTACTTGGTGACGAAAATCAGCAACCCCATCGAGCGGAATTGACCGTTCATCCAGCCTACACTTGGCTCTATCCAGAGCTGATGGCCCAACTAGCTAGATCTTGCCAGGATTTGCCCTCCCAGCCGCTGCAACTAGTCTCTGCGGACTATCAACCCGAACGGGAAGAGTACTTCCAGCAAATTGGCGCGGTTCGTGTCAAGCACAGCTTGCTGATGTCTCGCTCTGTGTGGCACAAGCTCCGCGAAGCCAAACATCTCTCCCTGGAAAATCTCCAACTCGCCGAGATGCTCCAAAGTCTCCAGCCATCTCGTCAACCACTCCCCAATCGACTCGAAAAACACGATCCAGATGATCTTAGTTAGGGTCGTAAACTAAGTAACTCATCGTTACAGAACCTGATAAGATGAACGTAAGCTGAGTAGCCAGATATCTTGGCTGCGATCCTCCCACTGCTGTATTTGCTCTCGAACTTATGATAGTCGCACTGCTATATTTGATTTTAACTGGGTCTTATCTGTTAGTGATTCCTGGTGGATTGTATTTGTATCTCCAAAAGCGATGGTATGTAGCTAGTTCGATCGAACGGTTGCTGATGTATTTTTTAATGTTCTTCTTTTTCCCTGGAATGCTCTTACTCTCGCCATTTCTGAATTTTCGTCCCAAACGCCGCGAAATTGAGGCTTAGATCCACAGAATGCGGAGAATTGATGTCTTTATTATTGGGATTGTCGTTTTTGCGATCGGTGGTGCCGGATATTTAGGTCTACAGCTTGCGGGATTGGATGATATCAATGCTGGAATTTGGAGTCAACTAATTTTAGTTGCCATAATTTTGGGTTGGTCATCTACCTATATATTTCGGGTCGCAAATAAAAACATGACTTATGACCAGCAGCGGAAAGAGTATGAAGATGCTGTACTCCAGAAGCGATTTGATGATCTCACCCCGGAAGAATTAGCCAAGCTTCAAGCCGAAATCGAACAAGAACGCAATAAATAGTTAGACAATTCGACATTTTACGATTAAATCGACATTCCATCCAGTGATAGAGTGTGAGGGCGGGTTCAAATTAAATCCCTAGCTTCGTTGTCATTAAACTTATAAACCCGCCCTTACAGATCCTCCCTTTTAAATCCCAATTTATATGCCTTCTGTTTCTAGTTGTTTTCAGTCTTTGCGCGATCGCCACCAATGTGCTTTAATTCCGTTTATTACCGCTGGCGATCCTGATTTAGCAACTACAGCGGCGGCTCTCAAAACACTCGATGCCGCAGGTGCGGACTTAATTGAGCTAGGTGTGCCCTATTCCGATCCTTTAGCTGATGGCCCAATTATCCAGGCGGCGGCGACTCGTGCCTTAGCCAAAGGGGTCAAGTTAAATGATGTGATCCAGATGGTGGCGGCAGTGAGTCCCCAGATCAAAGCACCGATTATTTTATTTACTTATTACAATCCAATCCTCAATTTAGGTATTCGTCCCTTCCTGACCAAAATTGCCGCAGCAGGAGTCAAGGGCTTAGTGGTACCAGATTTGCCCCTAGAGGAAGCTGAGGAGCTATTAATACCTGCGGCAGAGATTGGGATTGAAGTCATCTTACTGGTTGCGCCAACTAGCTCTCAAGCGCGAATTGTGGCAATTGCCCAGAAGTCTCAGGGGTTTATTTATTTAGTCAGTGTAACTGGTGTAACTGGCGTTCGATCGGGATTAGAAGACAGAGTTGGTGATATTCTCGCAAATCTTCGCAGCGTTACCGATAAACCGATCGCGATTGGCTTTGGAATTTCGGCACCAGAACACGCTCAACAGGTGCGAAAATGGGGCGCAGACGGGGTAATTGTCGGCAGCGCGATGGTAAAACGTTTGGCTGAAGGAACGCCTGTAGAGGGGCTATCCTCGATCGAGCAATTTTGTAGAGATTTGAAATTAGCGATCGATTAGAATAAAAATAATTTGTTGAGCTAAATCAATTTTAAAATGATGCTAAAACGTCGTTCTTTCCTTACCTACTTTAGTCTTGGCTGGTTGACTGCTTGCTTCCCCGTCGTGCTAGCAGCTTGTGCTCCCAAAGCTAGTATTCAATCAACTGCAACTATAGATGACAAAGGTGCCACCAAGCCAGTCAGTAAGATAACTGCTGATGGATTTACAGTTGTGGGTTCTGTTGCTGAATTAGAAAAAGCTGGATATATCCAGACAAAGGAAGTCGCAGTTTCCAAAGATCCAACCAATCCAAAGCAATTACTTGCTGTCAGTTCTAAGTGTACACACAAAGGTTGCGATGTTAAGTGGATGGCTGGAGAGAAAAAATATGAATGTCCTTGTCATTCGTCAGAATTTGCCGCCGATGGAAAAGTACTAAAAGGTCCTGCGAAAACGAATCTAACTACTTATTCTGCAAAAGTCGTTGGTACTCAAATTCTCGTTAAAATCTAGGCTTAAGTTTAGTTAAAAATAGTAACTAGCCAGCGTCAACTAACTGTAACCACAGCATAAATTCCGTACCTTTATTTTCGCCTGGTGGTGGACTTGTGACTTCTATTTTACCGTGCATGTGTGTGACCAATTCTTTGGCGATCGCTAGTCCTAATCCAGTCCCAGCAATACTACCTTGAGATTGGATGCCGCGATAATGGCGGGTAAATAGTTTTGCTAAATCTTGGGATGGAATTCCCAATCCAGTATCGCGGATGCAGATTTGGATCTGGGGATTTTTCTTGTCTATAAGTTCGACATCAATATCTATTTCTCCACCTGCGGGCGTATATTTCAAGGCATTATCGATCAGATTGCTGAGGACTTCTCGTAGTGCTGCCGGATGTGCTTGCACTAATGGTAAATCGCGAGGAATATGAGCCTGAAAACTTAGATTTCGGTCTTGGGCAATCGCATCAGCAGAGATGATTAATGGATCGAGGACATCTGTTAACTGACAAGATTCAATCCTAAAAGTAGCATCGGGAAGTAATAAATTGGCATTAAATGGTTGAAGAGCCTTTTGAGTGGAAAGCAGCGGTTGTAAGCTATCTAAATTAGCCTTAACTTCTGTAATTAATGGGATATCGATCGTCCCTTCTAGATGAGTTAATAACTCTTGTAATCGATCGCTTTCGCGGACGATACTGGTGGCAAAACCACGATGAGGATCTTCTGGTTGTAATCGTTTAATTAATAACTTCCCAAATGTCCGAATCGCTGTTAGCGGATTGCGGAGTTGGTGCAAAAGATTGTGCAACATATCCTGTTGCTGGATTTGCAGCTTCTGTTGTTGCTTGAGTTCCTGGGTTAACCACTGCTGTCTGCGATCGAGAATACCCGCAAGTGAGATGGTTTGGGCGATATGTTGAATTTCTGTCTGTTCGGCTGAATTCCAGGGTGAAATCTCCCGTGTGGTCACTAACAGCCCCAAAATCGCACCATCTGATACCAGTGGTAAAAGGATCTGATGCCGTTTGTTCTGGGCATCATCTGCCCCTTGTTCTGGCAATTTTGATGGGGCAAGGATACTGACTTGACGATCTGCCTCACTAGGTAGTTGCCGAGGAACGCGATCTGAAAATAAACTCGACGGATGATTCTCGTTTACAGTAGTAGCCCCCATCGGCATCTGTTTTAGAATCTCAGCCCAGACGATCTCAGTTTCAGGATAAACCACTACTGGTAGTAGCTTTGATTCGCCACTAGGTTCTAGCTCATCTGTCATGTATACAACGCTAATACTCGCACCCAAGCCTTCCGCCAACAGCCGTAACTGTTCGCGGCACAAAGCCATGAATTCAGAACTAGCAACGGTGGACACGATCTTTGATTATTTTTTCATCAGCTTACTTAACCATTTTGGCATGATTGATCGGTTTAGGGGATAGGAGTTAGAGGATAAACGCTTCCCAACTCCCAACAAAACTAATATTCCCTATTCCCCATTCCCTGTCCCCTAAATTAAGATTTGTTGCGAATATTAAAATTTTGTCAAATTTGTTAGGGTCAAATCAGGGTTGGAATATTATTTTTCCTTTATATTGCTGGATTTGAGCAGATTAGATCGATATTTTGATGGGGGTTGAGTTTTTGGGATAGAGCGGGTAAGATAGCGACGGCTTTTGTAACAGACATTACATCTGTCTGCACCAGAGAGGAGGTAAGGCGGTTGGCTAGAAGACGTAAACGGAAAAGTCGGAGACGGCAAGAAGGGCGGAGAATTTTGGAGCAGGTACCACAGTTCAGCATTGAAAGTGGTGAAGACAAACCTGTGACTGCTGCGCGAAATTACATCAAGGCTGAAGGAATTATGCCACCAGCGTTATTGTTGGTCAAGCGTAACGAACATACAACAGATCGGTACTTCTGGGCAGAAAAAGGACTATTTGGCGCACAATACGTCGAGGAAAACCATTTTCTCTTTCCTAGTCTACGATCGCTAGAGCCAGAAACAGAAAGTCAGCAATTAGTAACTGTTGGTAGCAGTACATACTAATTAAACTGACCTTCTGGGCAATATTTCGATTTTTCACAGACAAGCACTTAAATACAGTAGTATTTTGAGTGCTTTTTTATTTTATCAGGTTATGTGCAATTGACAGGCTTTAGGTTTTGGGCTTTAGGCTTTGGTGAGGACTTGTTCTTCAACAGCAGATAATTGGAGTGTAGATTGAAATATAGCCAGTTCATCCCGATGACCGCTAATTTTGATCTTGGTAGGAGCTGAATCATCTACTGTTTCTACTTTTAAGCGAATTTGTTCGATCCGCGCCGATCCTTGCCAGTAAAACCAGCCAGCTAGAGGTGCTGCGACGAGTAATACCAAAAAGACATTACCGATATCAGGAAATTGCATCGATAGGACTAAGGCGAGGCACATTGCGCCAATCCCTGCCGCACTAGTTAACAGGATGGCCAAAAAGACGCTGGGACTAACGAAACCCTCAAAGGTGATGATATCAGTATCTCGATCGACAGCGGTAACTTTGTAGGCTCGATCGGTAAAATATGCTTGGAGTTTAGGGATTAGGACTGCTTCTGATTCACTAGTTTCTAAGGTCATTTGCTCGATTCGCGGTTTCGTCGAAGCCCGAATGAAGAAAAACAACCCGATAGCTAGGAGTAGGGAGAGGATAAAAGTTGAGGTAAGTACTGTGGTGTTATTCATCTGGGAATGTGAGAAGTGAGCAGGAACGGATCAACTGGCAAAGTTAGCCCTAAAGCCTAAAGCCTAATTCCTATCCCCTATCCCCTATCGAAATGTAAGGCTGCTGATGCAAACCTGTATAAATTTGAGTGGGACGGAAAATCCGATTGTCATGGAGTTGTTCATTCCAGTGGGCTAACCAACCAGCTACTCGGGCAATGGCAAACACAGGCGTAAATAAGTCGGAGGGGATGCCCATTTTACGGTAAACCAAGCCGGAATAATAATCAACATTGGGATAAATTCCCCGTGCGCCCAAAGACTCTTCCAGTACTTCTTCCAATTTTAAAGCTACATCATAGTAAGGATCGTGACCAAATTTTACAAACAGTTGTTCGGCTAAATCCTGAAGGATGATTGCGCGTGGATCTTTGACTCCTTTGTAAACACGATGCCCGAATCCCATAAACTTGTATTTGGGATCTGATGCGAGGCACTTCTCCACATAGGGACGGACATTTGCCACCGAGCCAATCTCTTGGAGCATGGTAATTACTTCTTCATTCGCACCACCATGCAGGGGTCCAGCCAAAGTACCTACAGAAGAAGCAATCACTGTGTAAGGATCTGCTAGGGTAGAAGCTGTCACCCGCGCCGAAAAAGTCGAAGCATTCATCGTATGTTCGGCATGAAGAATCAGGCAAACATCCATAATCTTTGCCATCAGCGGATCTGGCTCTTTTTCCGTCAACATGTATAGGAAGTTGGCAGCGTAATCTAGATCGTCACGTGGTAACACCGGATCGTTACCTTTCCGCATTAGTTGAAATGCGGCTACCATTGTCGGAATCTTGGCCAGTAATCTAATTACGGCTTGACTCACATAGTCAGCATCGTTGACTATGTGACGCGAATAAAATAGTCCCAAAGCGGCTGCCGATGCCTGGAGCGCATCCATCGGATGTCCAGTTTCTGGAAAGCATTTCATCATATCTTTGATCCGATATTTGATCCGTCGATGGGAATAAATATCGTTAGAAAACTCGGTGAGTTCTTGGCTAGTTGGCAATCTACCCCAAATCAGTAAGAAGGCAGTTTCCAGAAAGTTGCCCTGTTTAGCCAGTAATTGAATCGGAATACTTCGGTATTCTAAAACACCTTCTTTTTGACCTCGATCTGTTGTTTGGATCCCAACATAACTGATGCTCGATTTGGCAGCAGGAACTCCTTCTAATCCAGGTCTGTATTCAGGTTTGAGATCGCCTTCTGTCATAACAATTATGAATTAGTTAGTAGTAGTAATGATAGCTTGTTAGGGGTTAGGGGTTAGGGGTTAGGGAGTAGGGATTAGGGGAAAGAGATTTAGACTTGCGGAGGTTGGGTTGAAGAATGAAACCCAACAACTAGCGATATTGGTGAATGTTGGGTTGTCTCCTGTTGGCGTTAGCCTGCCGTAGGCATAGGAGCGGGCTTCCGCCAACGTTCCTCTCCCCAACCTACAAATTCCATTCACTCCCAACTCCCAACTCCTAACTCCCAACTAACCTCAAATAAGCCACGGCTAAAGCATCGGCATCCCCAACATTGCCAGGAAACAACACGACGGGGAGATTGGGAAATTGAGGATGGGTGGGTGGAGTGACAATTACCGAACAGCCAGGAACGATCTGTCCTAGCAATCGTGCCGTAGGTATGGCTAAACCGCGACTGAGGGTGTCATTAGAGGTAATGCCGCCCTTGCTTATCAAAAAGCCGATATCGGCTGGTAGGGCGCGAATAATGTCCATTAGCAAGGCAGAGACTGCTTCACCAAATTCTAGTCGGGCTTTTGTGCTATCAAAGCTCAATTCTTGACGACTGGTATAGATGGCAGGGGTGTTTCCATCTGAGTGAATATCGTTAATTTTGCTAACTATTGCTGCCAGTAATTTTGTTCTGACATTGGCATCATCACCAATCAGATCAGAGACATCAATTTCGACACCGATAATACCATTGGCTTTGAGGAGTTGGGCTAATTGTTCAGTTGTTTTTTGAACGTGGGAGCCAATAATAATCGCGCCTGGTTTGCCATCTCGGACATATTTGAACATTTCAGTGGCGGGAATAGGCTGAGAACCTAAATTGGCTAGAGATGTCAGAATACTGGCACCACTGCGGAACAGGAATTTCTTGCCCTGATTGGCAGCAGTGAGAATATCAGCGGCAAATTTATCAAAATCTGACTGCTGTTCGCCATCTACGACGCAGCACCGATTGCGTTCCAACTGCATTAGCTTTTCTAAGCTACCACTGCGAACTTCTGGAAGTAGGAATTGTACCACTCGATCGGCTGGAATTTTCCCCTGAGTCTTTTCGGCGACATAATCGGGAAGATAGCTATGGCTATAGCCAAATACCGAATCGCGGGCAAATTCTGTTTTGTGGACTGGTGTTTCGACACCGTTTACCACCAAGTAGTGAATACTATCGCGGGTAATTCTGCCCCCTTCAAAGAAAGCTGGCATTAAAAAATGAGCATCAAATCCGCCTAATTCTGAAGCAATTACGTCAGTCTCGATCGGGTAGTGTCCGCGTAAGGTAGAATCCGAGCGACTGACTACCAAAAAATCTATCAGCCCAACTTCGGCAATCGCAATCTTCAAATTCTGGCAAACTTCCCGCGTTACTGCTGCGGCTTGGGCGGGTGGCATTGCACGGGTATTAGTCAAAACAAAGAAAATCGGCGCAGCATCAGTCAACCCTAGTTTCAATGTCTCCACATCCCACTGAGTCAAGAGCAGACAACTATGTACCGTCTGCGATCCAGTAGGGTCATCATCGAGAACAATAATTTTGGGTTGATTTGTCATATTTGCTTAGTGCGTAAATTTTCCTACTCGATCAATATAGCCAACTTATTTACCAATCTGCACATCTAACTGTGCTTTCGATACCACTCGATCGTGTTTTTTAGACCTTGCTCAATTTGAACCTGGGCCGTAAAGCCAAAGTATTCCGTTGCTTTTTGAGTGTCCAAACAGCGGCGGGGTTGACCATTTGGTTTGTCAGATTGCCAGACGATTTCACCTTGATAATCCATTAGTTTGCAGATCAAAGTAATCAGATCTTTAATCGTAATTTCATAATTGGTACCTAAGTTTACTGGATCTGCTTGATCGTAATCAGTAGTAGCGATCGCAATACCTCTTGCCGCATCATCTACATAAATAAACTCCCGACTAGGACTACCATCACCCCAAACTTGAATCTGCTTATCTCCGGCAATTTGGGCTTCATGTACTTTGCGAATGAGAGCTGGAATTACATGGGAACTTTCGGGTTTGAAGTTATCAGCAGGGCCGTATAAATTTACTGGTAATAAATAGATCCCATTAAACCCATACTGCTGACGGTAAGATTGTAATTGGACCAGAAGAGCTTTTTTAGCAATACCATAAGGTGCATTAGTTTCTTCAGGATAACCATTCCAAATATCTTCCTCTTTGAATGGTACGGGTGTGAATTTGGGGTAGGCACAAATTGTCCCAACACAGACAAATTTATCGACACCAGCTTGATAAGCTGCATGGATAAGTTGAGTACCCATCATCAAGTTGTCATAGAATAATTCGGCTGGTTTAATTTGATTCAAACCAATGCCGCCGACATGTGCTGCCATGTGAACGATCACATCTTGGTTTTTGACTGCTGTATGACAATTTTCGAGTACTCGGAGGTCGCAATCGGCGGATCTAGGAATGGTAATATTGGCGGATTTTGCACCGAGAGTAACTAGTTGACTGATAACTTGTTGTCCCAGAAATCCAGCTCCGCCAGTTACGAGAATTTTCTTGGTAGATAGATCTAGTTTAGTCATTTATTTTAGTTATAAAAATATTTTCTTCATCACAATTTTGTAGATTGGGATAAAGAATGAAACCTAACATCACTAGAAACTTATCGATCTCTAGTGGGGTTGGGCGGGTTCGTTCTAAAGTTATTTTTACATTACGATAATTTTTAGCATAAACCCGCCCCTACAGATTATTAATTAATCGTGCATGGTTGCTAATGCTTGACGGACGATCGCGATATCCGGTAATGTTTCTTCACCTGCATAATTAGGTGATTTTAAGCCAAGTGCATGAAGATCGGTATCAACCATTAGATGAACTAATTCGGTGAAAGTAACTGTTGGTTTCCAGCCAAGTTTTGTTTGGGCTTTGGTTGGATCGCCGATCAGTAATTCTACTTCCGCTGGACGCAAATAGCGGGCATCAAACTCGACATAATCTTTCCAATTTAGATCGACATAATCAAAGGCAACTGTTAGAAATTCGTGAATTGCATGAGTTTCGCCAGTCGCGATTACATAGTCATCTGGGGTCTCCTGTTGGAGCATCAGCCACATCGCTACCACATAATCTTTGGCGTAACCCCAATCGCGTTTTGATTCGAGATTTCCCAGATAGAGTTTATCCTGTTGCTTCGCCATAATCCGAGCGATCGCACGGGTGATTTTGCGGGTCACAAATGTTTCACCCCGACGAGGAGATTCGTGATTGAATAAAATCCCGTTACAACCAAAGATATTATAAGATTCACGATAATTGATGGTTTGCCAGTGAGCAAAAAGTTTGCCACAAGCATAGGGACTACGGGGGTAGAAGGGGGTTGTTTCTGATTGGGGGACTTCCTGTACCAAACCGTACATTTCTGAGGAGCCAGCTTGATAATAGCGGACTTGGAGTTTTGTCCGCTGCTCGTAGTCACGAATCGCTTCCAGCAACCGCAGCGCACCCATTGCGACGGTATCAACGGTATATTCAGGTGCATCAAAACTGACCCGAACGTGGGATTGCGCGCCAAGGTTGTAGATTTCTTGGGGCTTGGTGAGTTCTAATAAACGGCGAAGGGTTACGCCATCGGCTAAGTCGCCGTAGTGGAGAAATAGTTTTGCCCCTGGAGTGTGGGGATCTTGGTACAAATGTTCGATTCGATCGGTATTGAAAGTCGATGTCCGCCGAATAATCCCATGAACTTCGTAGCCTTTGGACAAGAGTAGTTCGGCTAGATAGGAGCCATCTTGTCCGGTGATACCTGTAATTAATGCACGTTTTGTTTCAGTCATTTTAGCCGCCATTACTCAAATCTCTGGGTTGGAAGTTCCCGTATTTATATTACGCCCAAATTGGCATCCTATCCCCTAAACCCTATCCCCTTTCAATATGCCCCATTATTTTTGGACATCACTGTCAACAGAATTGTCCTAAACACAATCTGGAGATCCAACCAAAAATTACGATCTTTTACATAGCGAACATCGATCCTAATTCTGTCGTCGTAGGGGATGTCATTTCGGCCAGAAACTTGCCATAATCCAGTGATACCAGGTCTAATCGTCAATACTCGATCGATATCATTGCCATAGCGTTCGAGTTCTTCGGGTACGAGTGGACGGGGACCAACTACACTCATTTCTCCTTTGAGCACATTGAGAAACTGAGGAAACTCGTCGAGATTGGTGATTCGCAGGAACTTGCCGATCCTAGTAATCCGAGGATCTTGCTTGAGCTTGAAATTTTCTGAAAATTCCTGACGGAGCGCGTCCGATTGTGCGATCATTTGTTCGAGATGTAGATCGGCATCAGGAATCATTGTCCTAAACTTAATGCAATAGAAGTGTTGACGATTTTTACCGACACGTTCTTGAATAAAGAAAACTGATCCAGATGAAGTAAGTGCGATCGATCCAGCTAGTAATAAATAGACTGGAGCACACAATATCAATACTGATAACGAAAAGAGAATATCGAATAGCCGCTTGACTAGATCACTAGATCTTATCGTTGACTTTGGAACTAGAGTTTTAGACAATCTTTTTGAAGTAATTTGACTAACTTCGGTCGCTTTATTCCTCAATTTCACTTTATTACTAATGTTTCTCACCCTCTATTGCTCCGTTCTATTAACTACATGCACTTTCAAGTCAACTAGACTTAATCCTGTTCTGGTTGATTTCCCGATTGCCACTGATGGCAGTAGCGATCGAGTAAACTCAGGTATCGCGATCGAAATACTGCGGCTGCAAAACCTTCAGCATGGGCGCGAATCCGCTCTGCTTGAAACTGTTTTGCATAAGTTTCAAACGTAGCGACAGCAGCTAGGATTGCTGCTGTAGTTTGAGTGGGAAATAGGATTCCCGTACCATCATCGGGGTGAAAGCGAATGTCTAGAACAGTTTCAGCAGCACCACCAACGCCATAAGCGATCACGGGTGTGCCACAAGCTTGAGCTTCTACTAATACAATCCCAAAATCTTCACAGGCTGCATAGACAAACGCCTTAGCGCGAGCTAAATAATCTTGGACAACGGAATTTGGCTGGAAACCTAATATTCTGACGTTAGGCTGGGCAATTTGTTGCAATTTTTTCAATTCTGTTCCCGTGCCAATAACGACGAGATTTTTACCATTTTGATTGAATGCTT
>CASBPY010000141.1 GCA_949127675.1 Synechococcales cyanobacterium PMM_0072 | reverse complement strand
CTAGCCGCGAGATCTTTCCCCTTGATCCCGAAATGCTTGATCGTATTATTTAATGCTTCATTTATCTGCATTTGTTATTACTTCAGATAATTTTCAGATATATTCTGGTATATTTTGTTCTGGGGGATAAATTATCCTCTAGAACAAAATTACTTAGACGATTATGACATCAAAAGCAGAGTTAAAGATAGTCGATCGACATACCCAGCAAATGAAAACCCCCACAGCAGCAGGGGTCAAGATGATTAAAAATAGTTTGCCCAGAGACGAGGATCTAAGAGCATTGATTTCTGCTCAGGATTCAAAGCTGAGCGAAATGTACAAACAGGTTAACAGATTCTCAGTTAGTCCGCAAAGCTTGCACAGGGTAAAGGGGGTGCAGCATGACTAGCACCCAACGATCACCACACCTCAGAGTCACCACCAGCGATCTAAAGTGGCGATACGAAAAGGGTTTTTTGACAGTGCGTGGCTATATATACGACTGGCTACTAGCTGCTAAACGTAAAGGCTGGAGACTACGAACTACAGTCAAAGATTTTTGTGAAGAGCTAGGTATTGGTCGCACTGCTTTTTACAAAGCGATCGCCGATCTGCGTGGTGATGCTGAACTACAATTTCGATTTGAAATTCTTGGCGAAGTCGAGATGTGGGTAGGTGGCGAGTCGTCTTCAAGCACAGAAAAAGTGTCCGCGATCGCGAACAGTGAGTCCACGATCGCGAACAGCAAGTCCGCGATCGCGAACAGCGAGTCCGCGATCGCGGACGAAGAAACGCCAAATCTCCAGCTAGCAGCGAGATCGCAAGATTCCCCAACTCTTATCAGATCTTTTACAGATCTAGATCATCTCTCTCTCAGTTGCCCACCTACCGCCAGCCCAGAACAAGAGAGAAAAGAGTCTGATTTTGTTGTTGAAGAAAAAGAAAATTCAGCAGTCGATCGACCTCAACTAGAACGAGAAAGCGATCGACTAGAACCAAACTTTAATCAGACAGAACTCAAACAAATTCACTCTTCTGGTGAAGATTCAAAAAGTTCCGCGCCCGCACCGTCGGCTAAAAATTCTTTTGAAATTGCCAAGCAGGATAGAGATTTCATGAAGTGGGCTGAGGCTCGGAGTTCGGGAATGCAAGCCAGAAACCCCAAAATCCATGCCCAGACCTGCCTAAAACGCGATGAAAACTTGGAGCTATGGCAGCAATACCAAGCGCGTAAGCGAAAGCCACAGGCAGATGCCAGAGAGTTTGCCAATCAATCAGAATACGCGGCGTATGTTGCCAAGCGGCGGGAGGAGTTGTTATGCCAATGAACCGCAAGCTTTACCCCGATAACTGGGAATCGATCGCCATCGATGTCAAAACTGCTGCTAACTGGACTTGTCAAGAATGTGGCAGACCGTGCCGAAAGCCAGGACAAAAAATTGAAGACTTTGCAGAATGGCTTGAAACTGAAGCGATCGAATGGTTTCCAGATCTGTGGGATACCAAAATCGATGATGAACTGGGAGAAATCTTAGTTTGTCGAATGCACCGCTTTACTTTGACAACTGCCCATCTCGATCACGTTCCTGCTAACTGCGAACCCAACAATCTCAGAGCGTGGTGTTTTCCCTGTCATGCCAGATATGACCTGAAGGCGATGCCGCTTAAAAAACGACTGAAAGCCGAACGTGCAGGGCAGCTAAATCTGTTCGATCGACCTTTGGAGGTGGAATATGCAAGCTAGAGATTACGATTTCGCAGATCACGATAAAACCCCCCGCCTTGTGCAATTGGGAATAGAAATATCACTACCCCCTAGAACAGAATTTAAAATAGGCGATCGAGTCAAGAGTAAATCGGTAAATCATCTCAGAGGCGAAATATTTGACACCGACTATAGAGAACATCCTGAATGGTTCTATGTCGTGTGGGATGGACAGGAAGAAAAATTAGTTGTGCCATTCCATATAAGCGAACTAGAACTCGAAACCCCACCATCCCCCCTAGAACAATGCTCAGACATCTCAAACATCTCGATCTGTTCGCAGGAATTGGCGGTTTTACCATTGCAGGCGAACGAGTTGGAGGCATCACCACCACCCAATTCGTTGAAATCGACAAAGACGCGCAAGCAGTCCTTAAATCTCACTGGTCAGATATCCCCATCCATCCCGACATTACCAACTATTCACCCCGACAAGGAGAGTTTGACCTCTTCACCATTGGCTTTCCCTGTACAGGAACCAGCACCGCAGGAAGCAAAACAGGACTCGACCACGTTCACAGCAAATTATGGTTTGAATCCCTCCGAGCGATTGCAGAAGGCAGACCCCGATTTGTTGTTATTGAAAATCCTGAAGGACTCATCAACAGAGGACTTCGAGCAGTGCTTGGCGGACTCAGAATATGCGGATATTGTTGGGACGATCCGCAGCTCATATCGGCAAAATGGCTCGATGCTCCACACCGACGCAACAGACTGTTTATCGTTGCCTACTCTGACAGCTTTGGCAAAAGGCAAGAGCCGAGCGGCTGGACAGAGCAAGTGCGAGATGTGGTTCAGAGACAAAGGCTTGCTGCAAGATTCCCAGTGTTTAAGCCCTCAGATCATGGCGTTACTGTTGGGTTTCCCCTCGGATTGGACGCAGTGCCTGTGGGAGTCGATCGAGGTTCTAGGGGAAGAATTAGAAGCCGATATCTCTTTGGCAGAACAGTTATCCCAGCTCAGGCAGCAATCGCACTCGAGCGAGTCAAATATCTCGATGCTTTCTTCGATCGAACTACAAGATCGGCTGGCTGACTTAGAACGAGAACGCGATCTAATTCGGGCGATCGGTCCAGTGGCTCCACCTAAAGTCTGGATCGAATATGGCAAGGTTGCCAAGCGCAAATTTCGGCAAGCTTATTACCGCAGTGATACACCGATATTCCCAGCCAAACGGCAGTCTGGTGATTCGAGGCTGGTGAAGCGCAGTTATTTGGGTGAAGAGAACTCGAAGGAAGTTAAAGCGGCTGGTGAGTCGATCGCGCGCAGAAATCGGTTGGATTCGATCGCTAGAGAAATTAAACGGATTGAGAAAAAGTTGGAGGAAATAGATGACTGTAAAAGGCATCCATGCAACTGATTGGCAGAAGTTTCACCCCGACCAGTTTGTTAATATTTGGCAATTCAGTTATAGCGACGATCGAGATCTGACGTTTTATTGTGATGGTCGGGCATCTGATGTTCTGGCGATTTTGGGTGGTGAAGACCTAGATGACTTTGTGTTAGAGCCTGTAGACGATTTGGGTGTAGTTATGAGTGTTAAAGATTCGATCGATCGTAAAGAGAAATTGTGACTGCAATTGTTTGTATAATTCACCAATATTGGGTGTTATACAGCTTTCATCGATGGTATGAGCGCGATCAGAGATTATTCGGCAAGCATTTAAGATGGTGCGATAGTCAGTAACAGGTAAGAACAACGTGAAAGAAGTTTTGACAGCAATAATTTCAGCAGTTACCTCGATTCTAGTTGTGCTTGTTACCTATGGACTCAACTCTTACCGCGAAGCAAAGTCAAAGGAGAAGCAAGAAGCCGACAGAATTATCTCGACCTATCTAAATCCTTTAAGGTTCTACTTAGTTGAAAACTATTTTCGTCTTGCTGAAATTCTGAAAAGAATAGCTAAAGATGGTGAAAAACATGAAGCCTTGCTCTATGTTACCGATGTTAAAGAAATTTCTGAGCAATCGGCTGAGTGGTTTAACAGTTATGGTTGCTACTTAATCTCGTCATGCTACCTGACAGCTCGTTTATTTTATCAGTTGGATAAGATCAGGCAGGAACTTTCATATCTTCGACTTACCCAGAAGGATGATACAGAACTCATAACTCTAATAACGATTTTAAGTCGCGCCTTTAGACAAGACTATGGAATTTATTACTTGATACAACCAAGCATTGGAAATGATATGTATCTTGTAAGCGAGAAAAGATTAATAACCTATCGTGAGTTCTGTCAATTGTTACAAAATCCAGAAACTAGAGTTTGGTTTGATAGATTGCTGAATTTTTACATAGAGACGGGGCAGGGACAGGGACAGAAATTGAAGAGAATTGAAGACATTATGGGTGCTATTCAAAGCATGTCGTTGTTCCTAGATAGAGTGGCAGGAGGAGGACGCTCCATCAAAGAGCGTCTTGAAGTCGAAGGTATCAAATCCTTGTGATTGCTGTATAACAAATTATTAGAGTGGACAAAGTTGTAATATTTTGGTGATTAGCAGAATATTACTTACCTATGACCAACGACAAACTCGCCGATCGTGTTGCGACCATCGGATTCCTGCTCGCAGGTGCTTACAACGTGATTGGCATACTGATCTTTTCCAAACTATTCACCAATCGGATGCTCAGCACGATCGATCCTGTCGTCTTCTCGTGGTTCGGACAAGTCGCTATCCTGCTGTGGGGTCTAGCCTACTGGTCAGTCTCACGAGTTTACCGAAATGTTCCATACTTGCTCATTGTCTTCTTCATTGAGAAAATGCTCTACGCTGGAACTTGGCTCGTTTGGATATTAGAAAAAAGCTCGTCATTACCGACAATTGCTTCGGAGTCTCCCCTAACTGCTGCCTTCTTCACACTATATGGGGCAGGAGATTTCGCCTTCGGGTTATTCTTTGGCTGGGCAGCACTCAAGGGGCTGAAAACCCCTCACAACATAGCTGACTAACCCGATAATCCACCTCTAACTTACAGCGCGATCGATCATTACTTCAACTCGAAGAAGGGCAATAAATATGGGTCTAGATTACGATTGAGTCTTAATCTCGTTTTACACCCATGATTTTTAAATTCTTACGCAACCTGTGGGAACGGGTGATGCGCCCCCACCAGCCCAAAATCACCAGTCACAAAGAAGCGATCGAATACCGCCACGCCCACAACATCACCAGCAAACCAATAACCCAAAGATTTGCCCCCAACTGGCAAGCAATTTTTAGTGGTCGTCCGCAGTATCGAAGGACTGTAACCGTCTACAAAATCCTAGACGAGTTAGCCAGAGACATCTTACCCAGCTATCGAAAAATCCTAAAAATCATTCGCGATCGAACAGGTAAACCATGTAGTTTCAGCAGTATTAGTGCTTGGAAAAAACTGAGCGTTCTTTATGCAAGCTAGATTCAAAAAAGCGTTACAAAACAGTGGTTATAGCGATTCTGTAGCGCAAGCTCTCCCGCTTCGTAATAGTGAAAAAATTTTTGTGGTCGAAACTTTGATGCGTGGTCAAGCGTTGTTGATGTTTGGTGATTGGGGTGTGGGAAAGACACATCTAGCATTGCAGATCAAAGATGAGATTGCAGGGTCAATCTATCTTCCTTGGGCTTCACCAGTTGGCGACTTCGTGAAGGCATTGGCGGGTTATCTGTCGATCGATCCGACGAGACAAAGCAACGGTCGTGATGTACGAAAAACTCAGCAAGAATTACTGGTAGAGATTGGTGATGAGTTAGCGAAAACTAAGCCAGTGTTGATTATCGACAAGGCTCAATCAATTCCTGTGACGTTGCGGAATCATGCCGAGCAATGGATCGATCGATCTGTGCCGATTTTATTAGTAGCGACATTGCCACAGGGTAGAGAACTCTATCTCAAATTCCCACGCTGGAAGCTTAAACCTTTGTCTTACTGGGATAGTTATCGGTTGGTGAAGGAATTAGCCATACAGAAAGGTGTCGAGCTTTCTAGCCACCAAATCAGAGCGATTGCGTCGAAAGGTAACGGCAATCCACAGTTATTGTTGCGTGCAGTGAATGAGAAGTCGATCGACATCGAAACAGAGGTAGACGCGGCAACGGATTGGATCGACTTAACGCCTGTGGTTCTGGTGGCTCTGTGCTTGCTGATCGTGCTGCGGTATATCGGGCAGGGTGTGAACAATTCCAACTTAGTGATCATGGGTGGACTCGCGGCGGTAGTGGCCCGCATCGGCTATATGTTGTCCACTAAAGTTAGTAAGCGTCAGGCACAAATCAAATGATGTCTCTTACCCACGCAGCTTTCTCAACTACGACTGTCGCGCTTGCCCTTTGCACGGCAGATCCTTTGCTGCTGATTGTGGGTGCGATTGCTTCTCAATTGCCAGATTTAGATACGCCAGACTCATACATCGGGCGGGTGTTACGACCGTTGAGTGACTTTGTGAGCAGGTGGGGACATCGGCAGATTACTCATTCTCTATTGGGT
>CASBPY010000140.1 GCA_949127675.1 Synechococcales cyanobacterium PMM_0072 | reverse complement strand
CCCTAGTGCAGAGCTAAAACCAGGACAGGTAGATCAAGATTCATTACCACCTTATGAAGTCTTGGATGCCATTTTAGAGGCGATTGTATGTCATCATCAATCAGCCGAACAACTAATTGATCGAGGCTATGAATCACAAGTCGTCGAGAAGATTATTAAACTTATCAAACGTGCCGAATTTAAACGCCGTCAAGCTCCCCCCGGCTTGAAAATAACCGATCGAGCTTTTGGGACTGGTTGGCGAATGCCGATCGCTTCAAAGTAAATCAGTTAATTAGTTGATAATTGATAATTGATAATTGATAATTGATAATTGATAATTGATAACTAGATTATATGGAAAAATATTTGCAACCTAGTGAAATAATTGATTGGCAATATCCAGAAATACTAGGGCTTGCGAGTCAACTTGCGGCGACATCTCAAACTACTGAAGAGATCGCCAAAAACTGTTTTGAATGGGTGCGCGATCAAATTCAGCATAGTTTTGACTATCAGATGAATCCGGTAACTTGTCGCGCATCTGATGTCCTTAAATATAGAACAGGATATTGTTTTGCCAAAAGTCACTTGCTCGCAGCATTGTTGCGAGCAAATCAAATTCCAGCGGGATTGTGTTATCAACGCTTAAGCATTGACGATCAAGGTGCGCCATATACTCTACATGGTTTAAATGCTATTTTCTTACCAGAAATTGGTTGGTATCGTGTCGATCCGCGTGGCAATCGGGATGGAGTTGATGCTCAGTTTATTCCGCCCCAAGAGCAACTAGCTTTTGAGATTCGATCGCCTCAAGAATCAGATTTTCCAAATATTTTTGCTGAACCACTACCGATTGTTATAGATGTTTTACAGAGATCAAATACATGGCAGGATGTACTTACAAATTTGCCAGATATTGCTCCAGATCTGTGGCAAGAATATCATTTAGTTTCTAATAACTAATAGAACTCAATCAGATTGAGACTATGATCTCCGACTATCTTAACTGTACATTACCCAGCACCGAAGAACTGCCTTGTTCTGATGATATACCTGTTGATAACGTAGGCGTTTCGACGTCGCGGAGCGAAGACCAAAATTTTTTACCCAACGTCTTACTATTTTTATTAAGTTCGATCTGGGCAGATCGATTTGATTGGTATTTTGGTGCAGACATGGCGATTTACCATACAACTGGAAAAAATCTCCGAGTACCTGTTGTCCCTGATGGATTTCTCAGCTTGGGTGTTGAACGCCAAAAAGGTGGAAAATCGCGCCGAAGTTATGCAGTCTGGGAAGAAAATGAGATTGTACCGATTCTGACACTGGAAATGGTATCTCATACCCCAGGCAATGAATACGACGAAAAAATGGCAACTTATGCCAAGCTAGGGGTGCTTTATTACCTGATCTACAATCCTGAATTTTGGCTACGAGATCGACATCAACCATTTGAACTGTACAAATTGGTAAATCGTCCAGATGCAGATCCGAGCTACCAGTTGCAAATTGGTGAACCTTATTGGATGCCGGAAGTGGGGTTGGGAATTGGGCGATGTCAGGGTATATTTAATGGGATCGATCGAGAGTTATTAGCTTGGTTCGATCGTACCGGAACTCGTTACTTGATGCCCGAAGAAAGTGTTCAATTAGAGCGACAACGCGCAGATCGATTAGCAGCCCAACTTCGCGCGCTTGGTATCAATCCCGATCTCTAAACAGATTGAACTTGGTTGCGAAACGCCTGTAGCGGTATCATTTGAATATCCCCGTTAGGTTAGTCGCTGACGGGGATATGCCTGTGTGATAATTTTTTTCAACGTGAGAAGTGCAGATGCCCGCAACCACCCAACAACTTCAGTCAATGCAAGTGCCAAAATTATTGGCAGATCACCTGCGCTGGATGGTTGTACTAGCGCAATTAAGAGAAGTGGGTGGGAAGGAGCATCGCTATCCCGTCAAGCAGTTGGTAGTCGATTTACAACTGGGTAGCCTATTTGCCAAGCCGACAGGTGAAATCGAGCGCGAACCATTTGTGGGAATTAGCAAGAAAGCGTGGGAAATTTGGTTTTGTGGGAAGTCAGTAGATAAGGGTGAAAGTCCGCTAAATTCGATCTATCAGTGTCGCAGTTTCTATGGTTTAGATGCGCCGAATAATCTGCTGCAACGATTGAATAAATTACTGGATGTGGCGATCGATAAACACAAAACGATCGAACCAGAAGCTAGGCGGGGCAAAAAGGATAGCAAATACGATCGATATCTGGAACAGTGGGGTGATTATGCAATTCAATTAGTCGCACTTAATGGTGGCTGGGAGCATTTTAGTAGTCTAGAAAGTCTTGCCCAAATCAAAGATCTATGGGTGGGAATTCAACCACCACGAGCAAATTTGACTGGAGCAGATCGAGAATCATTGATTCAAAGAATTATCTATCTAGATACCGATCGATATGTTCAAGTTGTGACGACAGCAATGGGTTCACTTTATCCATTATGGTTCTTCAAATCCCAGCAGCGCAAAGAATTACTCGATCGAATCGCCAGTCAAGATCGAGAGATCAAAAAAGCTCTACCCAAGCGAGATTTATACATTGATGTCAATACCCAAATTGGTCAAATGGCTGGATTACCCTATCCGTTCGGTGTGGCTGATGAGCTACTAGCTTATTGCTGGGATCTAGAATTAGAGCAAGTTTCTAGTCATTTGGGTGAAAGTGCATGGTGTCCAGTTGCCATTAGATCGATCGCTAGAGAACTACAAAATGAATATTGGAGTCCACCCCTATTATTTACGATGTGGGGTGATGAATTTCCCTTGCCCGATGATGATAAACATAATTATTCTATTCCGCTGATTACTCTGACTCAGGGGGGAAATAAATTTGGGGAACTATATCAAAAAATTGCAATTGAAGAAAAGCCACTAACCGATCTAACTATCGGCATTGAAGCAGATACTTATGGTGAGAAAATTCTTGAACGATTGGATCTTGCTAAAATTAAGATCCCGAATCAGTTCAATCTTAAACGTACTCAAATTCTGACTGAGCAATTAGATATCGATCTGATCGCTAGTTATTTTCCAATTAGTCTCTCATTCCAAATCAATCCCAATTATCAGCAATTAAGCACCGCAAATCTATATCAGAAATGGGGTGAAGTAGGTGATGCTTTTAACTATACTTCTCCCCAATTAGTCCTGGCAGGGGGGATGTTTTTGGCACGACAGGCAAAAGCGACAGATCTGATTATTGATTTAGCCACATATCTACATACCGTCGAGCTATTAATTCGCAATCTCCGCCCTGAATGGGACTCGATCGAGCGTTATTTCCCCCGATTGGCTAGCAATGATGTTCAAGTAAAACAAGCCGCTGCCCAGGCGATTAGAGAAGCTTGTCAGGCAGTTGCCAAGAAGAGTAAATTGGTCAAAGGTGGGGATGTAGTGGGGGCAAATGCGATCGCTGAAATATTAAGTGCAGTAGCGATCGAAATGTTGACAGCTTTAATTCCGATCAATGCTGAAAAGTACCAGGAATGTGTCGAGCAAATTGATGATTGGGGTTGGGCAAAGTTATTGGAATCAGTCCAATCTACTTCCGTCTATATTGCCTGTGAGTTATTTACCGGATGAAAATTTTTCGATTCTTTCGGAATCAGACACTGATAAAATGTAGCTAATCAGAGAGCCTAACAACCGATCGATCGACTCTACGATTAGGCAGTTTTCAATAGTTGTTAAGCAGCACACAATATGACACCAGTAATGAGCGAAAACATGTCACAGAACCCCCAATTGCCGCTAGATGACTCGGAAGTCCAAGCTCAGTTAATTGACTGTCTCCTTGCCTCATCCACTATCAACTATCCCTGGAATCCTGCAGAACCGGCTACCGCTGATTACTACCTCGACGCTGATCGTCATTTTAGTCTAGATGATTGGTCAGAGGCTGAAATCACCCAGAGATCTCGATCGTTTCTTGCTCAGATCCAATCTTGCTGGGCAAACTCTCCTACTCCCGTGATAGAAGTCAGTCCACTTGCCGCGCTGATTGAGAAATTTGGGGCTAGAGTCCCGCAGCAGTGGCTAGCCCAGATTGCCGCAAATGTGAGCGATTTAGCCACCAATCAGCTCGAACCGATCGATCGATTAGTCCAATCGGTGCAGGATTTATTACAAAATTGGGCAGCAGAAGATCTGCTCGTGATCGCTCGTCCCTATGCCTATGCTATGCGTGGTGATACTGGTGTCAATGATATCGACAATATCGTCAGACCCCTAGCATGGACGGAATTATCCGAGCTAGAGCGAGCAAAATTAACCATTGCGATCGCTCAAGCTGCGATCAATCATTAGGCTTTATTTGTCAGAGATATTTAGATCGATCGCAATGTTATTCACCACATTAGTTAGCGGCTCCTTGGTACTAACTTTGATCGACATCTTACTGTTAGTATTCAACAATAACTTGCCAGTAATTGGTAGAAGCGAATCAAACTTAACTCGATACTGACCTTCACCTGTAGTGTTGAGCGAAGTTAATTTAGCTTTGACATCTTTGCCTAAAGTGGGAAGTTTGAGATCTTGTGGTAGTGCTGATTGAGTCATTTTGGTTTGCACTGTCATGCCAATGTCACTAATTTCCATAATTTCATAAATCGCCGATTGATTGAATTTAATTCCACCTGCATCGATCGCATTATTGACTTGCCACTTGCCACCTACGCCCAACATACCACTAGGAAACTGAGTGGTAACTTGATCGATCGATTTATTGAATTGCTCCAATGTTTCCCGCATCGTCGGTTCGGCTGTTTTAGGCAAGATAAAATTCTTACTCTTAATCAGTCCAGAGCTATTAATCACCAGATTACCTTGAATTCCAGTTACGCTTTTTAGGCTTTTTTGCATCGCAGCCAGCATCGCTGGAGGAGTATCTTTCTCGGAGATCACTTTGATGTCACCGTAGGCAAACTGATAGTGAATATCCCCAGATGGATCGACTTTTTGAACGTTTAGATCCATCTTGATCACCATTTTGGGAATTGGCGTTTTGGGCAGAGGACTGTTATCGATACTCATGTCCATTGACATGCCCATCGTCATCACCATTGTTTGCTTGCTATTAGCGGCGGGTCGAAATTTTAGCTCGCGACGTGGCTCGGCTCCAGGCGTAAGCACCTCGATGGTGGCTGGTGCTGCTAGCGATCGTTCAAGCTGGGGAAGAGGTGCCGCCGTAACGGGCTGGATCGCAATCGGGGTAGAGATATTTCCACAGATCCCGCCAATTAAGACACTGAGAATTAAAGTCTTGTTCATGTTAAATTCTAGCTAGATCTGAAATGGATTGTGGACATTATCTATCGATCGATTTTTAGCGGCAAACGTTCCCATTAATATTTTTGGCTCTATTGGAAAAACTATACAGACTCAACAATTAAAATGCTCATATCTTGCACCAACACATAAAAACTGATCAAAATAGTCTCAAAATTTACTCATCGGTACTATCCACCATCCACCACCACCCAATACGGTTCGGTTAAGTGAATATTTGAATTGATTTTAGTCTGCGTAGGCAGACTTTGCATCACTAGCGGCGACTTTAGTCGCTGACTAACTCCTTGGTATTTTCGGACATTAGAATCCTGGGTAAAACTCTACACCAAGAATGGATTATCGATCGTCGAAATTCGTGAACCCATCCATCCACAGACAGGTAAACCTGCTGCAATTATCTTGATCGGCATTTTATCATAACAGTCTAATCAGTCAAACAGGCTGGGTCAAACGGATATTTACCCTGGAGCCAATCAACTATTTCTTGGCTGTAAGGAGTTTGAAATGGCTGATATCGATCGATTAATTCATTCTTCCTGGCCACACTCAACTGTTCTAACCCTTGATCTTGAAAGGCTGCCACATCTTCCACCAAATATGTGGCAAAGACTTCACCACCAAGGGTACAAGCTGCTGAGTATAACGGGTTTTCCTGCCCACTACTACCAGTCAAAGTCATTAACGGAATTTGGGATAAGTACGCTTGGTTCATCGGATTAATCGCCTGTCCCCCAGTCCAATTCGCTAAATGTTCGGCAGATTCACCAAATGGTCGGAGATGCAAAAATTCGCACAATTTGGCTCCATCATTAACTGGATAATTATCCCAAATCACAGGTTTACGTCCCAATTGAGCGGTAATATTTTGTAGATGTTTAGCGGGATAAGTCGTAGAACAAACTTGCTCACCTGTCCAAAAAATATCCACCACCGGATCTAACAGTTGACCGAGAGTTTCCAGATAGAGTGTGGGACGATCTCCAAATACCCGATCTAATACTGGATCAGTGGAATAGTAGGTCGGACACATGATGAAGGAACTAGCCGTGCTTTGCTCCATGATCCGGTGAACAACATCGGCTTGAATTTGGGCGATGCGGGGGAAGTCACCCCGCATATCGTCAAATAGAATAGCTAAAATATCCGGCTGGAGATGATTAATCGATCGAATTTTGGTATCTAGTTTCGCGTTGCTCTGGTGATCAAAGTTGTGATGAATCTCAAAGGGTGTCAGCCCGATTCCCCAGGCTACTTGAGCTTGCTGGTAAACTTCACCAAGCTGTTGAAGATGAGTATATTCTTCAACTGGCCAAGGCTCTGACCAGTGACGACGCAGATATCGATCGGATTTCGGCGCGTAGAGATAGTACTGATAGTTATTTTGCTTCAGGAAGTTGGCGTAAGCTTGACGAGTCTGCCAACTCCACGGGCGACCAAAAAATCCTTCGATGATGCCACGGCTAAATTTTTTGACTGTACTGCTCATGATGTCGGAGATTCAATGTTTTGATTATGGATATCATAAAATAGCAATTTTAAATCCTGAGCTATTCTTGTGTCCGCCGCCCCCATAGAGTTTAGCAATTTCTGAGCAATCAAAATCAGGTTGAGAACGCAAAGAATAGGAGATACTTGATTGCCCTCGTAACCAACTAGCCACGACGGGATAATCTGGATATTCTTCAAGCATTTTGTGACACAGATCGGAAACGATATCATAATTGGAGCAATTAATTAATGGTATTTTAGCTCCATTAATCCACTCTCCAGTTAGTGCTTGATAAGGTGGTAGAGCATCTAGGTAGACGTGTTTTAACATCCCTTTAATTTCTTTAGTTTGATATCTCAGCAAAGTCTTACCATCTTGCCGTAATCTCTCTAAACCTTCAGGCGTGAGTAAGTCAATCCAGAGCGCGAATTCTTGCGGTAATAATTGTAATCCAGCAGCAATTTCGCGAGTACCCTCTAATTTCCATTGCCACAGATCGCGGTCTTGAATATATCTAAATAAATCTGGAATTTCTCGATCGGGATGAAAGTATTCCCAGCTAATCATCGCACCAGAGCGATTCAGATCGAATAAGGCACCCCGTAATCCCAGCAAAGCTTCTTGGGCAGTTTTGTGATGGTCGAGAGTAATAACTTGGGTGTGCTGTTCCAATAGTTCTTCCATCACCTGTCGGGGGTAACTAAAGTCGAGAATATAGACTTCAGCACCTGGTTCCATCTCTGGGGGATCTTGTTGATGTTTGACACCAATGTATTCAGATTTGTCACCAAACTTTAAGTAAGCAGCGAGGGCACTACCAAATCCATCAGGACAGTTGTTGTGATAAAGGGTATAAATTTTTGACATCGCGATCGATCCTAATTAGCTACTAAGATATTAGAACGAATCTCTGCTACTAAGTCACTCAAATTGTCTCGATCGATCCGATAACTGAGTGGATGAGCAATCAACCGCGCACTACTATAAAACAGCGTTTCAATCTCAATTAACCCATTCTGCTGAAGTGTTTTGCCAGTCGAAACTAGATCGACAATTGCTTCCGACATGCCCGTAATTGGCCCCAATTCGACTGATCCAGATAGCGGCACAATCTCGATCGGTAAATCGATACTATCAAAGTATTCACGCGCACAATGTACAAAGGTTGAAGCGACTCGACCATGTGCGGGTAAATCTAAAGTATTTCGATATGGACTATCAGCTCTGACTGCAACTGACAACCGACAACCACCAAATTTGAGATCGACTAATTGCGCGACTTGGGGCGTTTTTTCCCGCAATACATCATAACCAACGATGCCGAGCTGGGCTTGTCCATATTCTACATAAACAGGTACATCATGGTTGCGAACAAGTAATGCTCTCGCCCGCCCAGTCGGATCGGTGATTTCGAGCTGGCGATTATTTTTATCTAAGAAGGCACTAAAATCTAAACCAACGGACTGAAATAGCCCGATACAATCTTTTAGTAAACCACCTTTTGGTAAAGCTACGGTAATCATCTAGGAGTTGGGAGTTGGGTAGTTAATAGTAAATTTGTAGGGTGGGCAATGCCCACAATTGATCATTCAGATAATTTTTATTCAATAAATATTTAAATTTAGTCACTAATAGACTATTCACCATTCACTAAACCAATAATCTCGTACTTTGTTGATGGATAATTCGATCGATTGTCCCTAGTGGGATGGCTGAAATTAATTTGCGAGTGTATTCTTTTTGGGGTGATTTGTAGATGGCGTAGGCGGAGTCGATTTCTTCGATCTTACCTTGATTCATCACCATAATGCGATCGCTCATAAACTTAACTACGCTTAGATCATGGGAGATGAAGATATAGGTGAGATTAAATTCGCGCTGTAGTTCTTTGAGCAGGTTGAGGACTTGGGCTTGGACTGAGACATCGAGGGCGGAGACGGATTCGTCACAGATGATGAATTTGGGGTTGAGGGCGAGGGCGCGGGCGATACAGACGCGCTGACGTTGACCGCCAGAGAGCTGGTGGGGGTAGGATTTGAGATAGTCGGGACTCAAGCCAACTCGTTCGAGCAGGTATTTAGCACGCTCCAATCGTTGAGTTTTACCTTTAATTGTTTGATGAATCACTAGCGGCTCAATAATCAAGTCGCCGATATTCATCCGAGGATTGAGGGCACTGAAGGGATTTTGGAAGATGATTTGGAGGTCGCGCCGCAGGATTTGCATCGCTTCACCTTTGAGCTTGGTGATGTCTTTGCCTTGAAATTCGATCGATCCTTGTTGTGGTTCGATCAGTCTGATAATTGTGCGGGCTAGAGTACTTTTACCACAGCCAGATTCACCAACTAGCCCAAGTGTTTCACCTGGATAAACGGCGAATGATAGATCATCTACCGCCCAATTATATTGATTCCGATCTTTGCCAAATATACCTTGAGCCGGAAAGCCAACTTTTAAATTTCGCACTAATAATAGTGGTTCTGGTCGAGTACCAAGTTTTGGTAACTTGATTTCAGGCTGATTTATTTGATCTTCTGCGCTAATTTCTATTAATGGTGCGGATGGTTTTTCTACAATCTGAATTTGACCATTGGAGAGCAGATACTCTTCCATAAAGTCTTTAATTGTCGGCAGAATTTCGGTGTCTCGATCGAGCCGTGGCCGACAAGCTAGTAGACTCTTGGTATAAGGATGGGTGGGATTTTGGAATAACTCTAAAATTGGTTTGTATTCAACTATTTTGCCTTTATACATCACAGCCACCACATCAGCAATCTCGGCGATAATTCCCAAATCGTGGGTGATAAAAATCATCGCCATCTGCCGACTATCCCGCAATTCCTGGAGTAGTTCTAAAATCGTTGCTTGAACGGTAACATCTAAAGCTGTGGTGGGTTCATCGGCAATTAATAAAGTTGGACTACAAGAAATTGCCATCGCGATTGTTACCCGTTGCAATTGTCCCCCAGAAAGTTCGTGGGGATAACGATCGAGCCAACTAGATTTTTGTTGATTGATGATAGTATTGATATCGCGATCTGTAGTGCTAGGATTTGGTACTGTTACTAGATCGGTGGCGGAGTTTAGCCCCTGGCTAATCGATTTAATTTTTTCTAAATATTGCTCACGCAAGCTGTCATCACTGGGGACTAATTTAACTTCTTGAAGACTATAAATTGCCTGTCTTCTCGCCTCTGCCTTAGAGATTGATTGATGCTGTAAAATAGCTTCGATCAGTTGATAGCCGATCGTAAATACTGGATTGAGCGAACTCATTGGCTCCTGAAAAATCATCGCCATTTGTTCACCCCGATAGCTCGAAAGTTGCGTTGGTGATAATGTGAGTAAATCGACTTGTGAATCTGGTGTAGATCCAGATCCCGCTCCAGACCCATTTCCTTGAAACCACACCTCGCCCTGAGTCACCTTGCCTGGATTGGGCAACAATCCCATTACCGCCAGTGAAGTAATAGATTTGCCTGAACCTGATTCACCGACAATCCCCAATGTTTGCCCTGGCTGGAGCACGAACGAAACTCCATCCACTACTGGTTGCTTGGTACCAGGGAATTCTACCCGCAAATTACGCACATCAAGCACCGGATCGCTGTGGCGTAGCCGCTCAGAATTAGTCATAGGTAAAACGGGGATGATGGTCGATCGATCTAGTCTTTCTATCTTACGCTAATCGTTAACTCGAACAATCAGTTTTGAATCATCGGTTGGGGATCTAAGTAGATTAGCCGAACATCCCGAGCAGATCACACAAAATAGTATTGGTGGAATAGCATAATATCAACGACCAGATCCTAATTATGTTTCTAAGTACACTTGTCACCACCCTAGATCGAGCTATGCCATTTAAAACATGCCGAATTTTCCTAGTTCCAATCCTCTTTGCCGTCTCATTGATCCGGATCGAAACTAGTTTTGCCGCAGCACCCAGTTCAGATCTAGCCGTGACAGCGACTTCCTCAACCAAGATCGCCCAAGCTGCCGATGCCGATCTCCAGCGGCGACTTCAAGAGCAACGAGAAGCCGAGCGGGTACTTAAGGAAGGGGAACGGCTAAAGCGGGAAGTCAGAGATAATAATAATTACAATAATCGAGGCTTGGAACGACAGGTTGGGGAACAAGTAAATAAAGTCCGAGAATCTGGTAGCAATCCCCAAAAAGTGCGGGAAGCTGATGCGGAAATCAATCGATTGCGGCAGCAGAATAACAATCGCCCTAATTACTATTACGATCCTTATTACAGCCCCTACTATAATACTGCACCAATTATTTTCGCGCCTGAATTTTACAACTACTATCCCCCAAATCCAGCCATAGAGTCATCACCACGTCAAGATCGGATCGGTCAAAGTGGGGGATCTAGCGATCCAAATGGCTCTGATTTTGGATTACTAGTATCTAGTGGCTTTAAAGATGGCAAAATCGCGCCTGGACTGGGCGTTAAGTATAAGAATATCGGCTTTGAAATTGCCGGAATTTTCAACCAAGATAGTCTACCTGGAGCAGTGAATGACTTTTCCCTCCCAGGCAATTTTCTATTCAACGATTTAGGTGTCAAAAAACTCAGCGCGCAATGGGGTGCGGATGTCTTGGGTTTCTTGGATGTCGATCCTCGCACTGCTGTCTATGGCAGTGTCGGCTTATACTTTCAAAGTGTCGGGCGAATTGCCCAATCTCAAGCGACAAATGACCTCTACAAGCAAACTAACGAGACTGAAACAACTGGAGCCATTGGTGGCGGCGTGAACTACAAAGCCAGCGATGCAATCAACGTGGGTATTGGTTATCATTCCCTGCGTGGTCTAACGGCACGGATCGGTATTAATTTTTAGAGTTTAAAAAACCGCATCTTTGGACAATTATGCTGATATTTGTCACAAAAATATATGTTTTGTTTGTTTAGTTACAAACATGATGATTTTTAGTCGCTAGGATAGACAGATGCCAGTTAAATTTTAGAAGCTTACTAAAGTTTTCTGAATAAATAATTCGATCAGTGGTGTGCTACCTTTTTCAGACTAACTATCCCAATATTTTGGAGATATTTTTGTATGTCATTATCCAAAGGCGTAGAAATTCATCAACTTAGCTCTGTCAAAGCGGGGATGATTCAGTTTTATACGCCCCAATCTAGTAATGAAACAATGTTGGTTCAAATTCCGCCCAATACGATCGATGATATGTTTGTCCATAAGTATCAAACCGATCAATTGATGGTTGTGCGGGGTAATTTTACACTGGTGATTTTACATAATGGTAAGTACCAATATATTCACCTCAGCGACTCCGAACCCCAGGTGGTAACTATTCCGCCAATGGTTCCCCATGCCGCAATTAACATTGGAGATCAGCCATGTATGCTAATCAATGCCGTAATTCGTCATGGTGAACCCCACTCATCAGATTACCGTCCACTTAAAGCACCTTTTCCTTACGAATATCCGATCACAGCTTAAATCTATTTTAATAATTGGGAATGTTGGATTTTATCCTTCAACCCAACCTACAAATATATTTACCATTCACCATTCACTATCCACCAATTTAAAGTATCGCTCGATTAGGATAATAGCAACAATATCGTCGATCGGACGGGGTGGTTGACGCATTCCTTGGGGGATTAATTTAGTGAGGAAATTTGCTGGATACATCTGCCAATATCGATCGCGTGCTTCTAAACTGGAATAGCGTTCGTCAATCAGATCGATCGGTAATGCTGGGAAAGCAGTGGTTAATTTCTGTTGCCATTGTTTCGCTGTCGTTTGGTCGCCCATCACAATCCGACTCACGTTATACTGCTGACACAGATCGCTAATCTTGGTGATTACCTCGATCGTCAACAATACTTGATGATAGAGTACTGCTCGATCTTCAGCCATCACAGCTACACCACATTTATCCTTGCCTGGATCGAAGCCCAAAATTGTTGTAAATTGATTGTCTCGATCGGTCATAATATTCCAGATATAAATAAATATTCAATGCTCGATCGCATCCACTCCATCGCCACCGAACTCGCACCCAGACTAATCGAAATTCGCCGTCACCTCCACGCTCATCCAGAATTGAGCGGCAAGGAATATCAAACATCCACCTATATCGCTGGCGTATTATCCGCTGCTGGACTACATGCCGAGGAAGCTGTGGGCAAAACCGGAGTTGTCGCCGAACTCCCAGGTGCGGGTACAGACGATCGATTATTGGCGATTCGGACTGACATGGACGCACTGCCAATTAGCGAAAATACGAGGCTACCATTTAGCTCCAAGCATCAGGGAGTAATGCACGCTTGCGGTCATGATGTCCATACTACCGTAGGCTTGGGCACGGCGATGATCCTAGCTCAATTAGGTGTAGAAATACCTGGCAAGACGCGATTTATCTTTCAACCTGCCGAAGAAATCGCCCAGGGTGCCGCCTGGATGGTCGCTGACGGGGCGATGAAAGAAGTTGATAGTATTTTCTCCCTCCATGTATTTCCATCGATTCCAGCCGGATCGATCGGGATTAGGTATGGTGCGTTGACAGCCGCTGCTGATGATTTGGAAATCACGATTATCGGTGAGGCAGGACATGGTGCTAGACCCCATGAAGCCATCGATGCGATTTGGATTGCGGCTCAGGTGGTGACAGGGCTGCAACAAGCAATTAGCCGCACCCAGAATCCCTTACGTCCGATTGTCCTAACGATCGGTACCATTAGCGGTGGACGTGCCCATAATATTATCGCCGATCGAGTAGAAATGTCTGGGACAGTTCGATCGCTCCATCCCGAAACCCATCAATTGCTCCCCGCCTGGATCGAGCAAATCGTCACCGATATCTGTCGCACTTATGGCGCAAAATGCCAAGTAAACTATCGGCGCGGCGTACCCTCAGTCCAGAATGATATTGCCCTGACCCAAATCCTCGAATCATCTGCTAGAGCCGCCTGGGGCAACGATAAAATCCAAATCCTCCCCGAACCCTCCCTCGGTGCCGAAGACTTCTCTGTGTATCTCCAACATGCCCCAGGTGCAATGTTTCGGTTAGGGGTTGGGGTGGCTGATGCCAAGAATTATCCGCTCCATCATCCCCAATTTATGGTCGATGAGTCGGCGATTATTACTGGGGTAGTGACGATGGCATATACGGCATATCAATATTGGCACCAGTCATAATTAATTGATCGGCAATAGTAATTTTGTCCAGAATTTTGGGATTAATTTAGATAGAGCGTAGTTGACACTCCTCGACCTGAAGGTACGAGGATTCTTGGCTCAACGAAACCACTTAGATTAGATACCTTGCAGTGTCTAACCCAGAGCTGGGATTCTCCCCAAGCGTTACTTAGGGTATG
>CASBPY010000139.1 GCA_949127675.1 Synechococcales cyanobacterium PMM_0072 | reverse complement strand
GTATATGGATTAGAAAAAATCCTCTAGATATTTAGCTCGAAAATCTCCCAGTCTCCCACCCAATTGAATCTCGAATTGGGTGCCGAGACTATTAATTAATTCAACGCAAAAAACTAATGGGACACAACTATAGTAGTCATGCCCCATCAATCTTTTATTTCCGTTAAAGCTGGCGAACGGATTCGAACCCCTGACCGGCTGATTACAAATCAGCTGCTCTACCAACTGAGCTACGCCAGCACGCTTTCTCCTATCATAACACACAGATTTGATCGGTGTCTAGTAGCAATAGTGAATTTGTGAGATTTGGGGGTGAAACCCTGCAACGTTGGTGATAGCCTAACTGAAGCTGTGCTGAAGTCGCTTAATCTTCATCCCAAGCTTCGACTTCGAGGAGTTCACTGACTGGATCTTGGAGGGTAAAGCCAAATTCTAGCAGTTCATTTTTCCAATGCTGCCATTTATCGCCATAGAGAAAGGCAATTTTCCAAATTCGATCGGTGGGAGCGAGAATCTTGGACGCGACCAAAGATTCGACTTGGCGTTGCATTTTCACCATCGGGTGAAGCACTTGCTGGGTCATAGATAAAGATTTAATTGTTTGAATGCTTAATTAAGATTGAAGTCCGGCTAAATATCTGTTTTAGCACTGGAAACTTGCTGCGCGGGGTAAAATCGCTACTCTATTTGTACAGTATAACTAGCTAGGTTGTCAAACTTTATTTTACATCGATGTCACGCTAGCTCTCGCGTAATTTCAGTCAGCGGCACTGATAATTGTCATGGCGAGAGCACTGATTCTAACTATTGGATCCCAGCAAATAGCCAATTAATTGCAATACCAAGGATCGAACCTGCGATTACCTGTACGGGTGTGTGTCCTAATAATTCTTTGAGCTTTTCTTCATTAAATTTGTGATCGTCAGAAAATAATTCATCGATCATTTGATTGAGAATTCGCGCTTGTTTGCCTGCGGCTTGACGGACTCCAGCGGCATCATACATTACCACGATCGCAAAAATAGTAGCGATCGCAAATTCAGCACTTTTCCAGCCCAAGCTATCCCCTACTCCAGCAGCAAGAGCGGTGACTAGAGCTGAGTGGGCACTGGGCATTCCGCCTGTAGTGGTCAATACTTTGGCACTGACTTTACCATTTTGGATGAGATCGATAATCAGTTTGAGCACCTGGGCGATTAGACAAGCAGCAAGTGCTACCAGTAAAATCCGGTTATCAAGAATTTGACTGATATTGTTAATCAGAGGGGCTGCCTTATTAACCACGTAAATGACCTAAAGTGAGGAGATGACTAACCGTGAGCATTGAGATGGAGACTTGTGTTGCAATAAAGCCGAGCATAAAACGAGATCGCGAGGATTGTGAATTAGTTTTTACGATCGGTAATATAATCAGCTAAGGCTTGGAGTGGTTGTGCTCGATCGCCAAACTCGGCCAAAATAGTTTTAGCTTCACCTACTAGTTTATCAGCTTGCCGCTTGGATTCTGCTAATCCCCATAGTTTGGGGTAAGTAGCTTTTTGGGCTTCGAGATCTTTGCCTGCTGTTTTGCCCAATTCTGCTTGGGTGGCGGTGATATCCAAGATATCATCGATAATTTGGAATGCTAACCCAATATTGTGGGCAAATTTAGTTAATTTTTCGATCTCTGGCTCACTTGCTCCAGCCATAATTGCCCCACAGACAACTGAGGACTCAAATAGGGCACCAGTTTTGTGATTGTGGATATAGGTGAGGGTTTCGACGGTAATATCTTTGCCTTCTGATTCGAGATCTACTACCTGTCCACCGACTAAACCATCTGCTCCAACTGCTCTAGCGAGATGAGCGACCGCTCTGAGGACTCGATCGGCACTAACTCCCTGGGTATGAACGGCGATATACTCAAACGCATAGGCGAGCAAACCATCTCCAGCCAGAATTGCGATATCTTCGCCGTAGACTTTATGATTTGTCAATTTACCTCGTCGATAATCATCATTATCCATCGCAGGTAGATCGTCATGAATCAGCGACATGGTGTGAATCATTTCAACGGCACAAGCCACAGGCATCGCTAGATCTGGATTACCACCAATTGCTTCGCAACTAGCTAAACACAAAATCGGCCGCAATCGTTTGCCGCCAGCCAATAATGAGTACCTCATTGCCGCGTAGATTGTATCGGGGTAGCCAGGGCGGATCGCCGCATCTAGAGCTGCTTCTACACGGGGTTGTCGATCTGCAAGATACGCTGCCAAATCAAAAGCAGTAGTCGAAGTGGTCAAATCTTGGGTGCTGGTCATTGGTGCGAGAGAGTGAGGAGGAAGATCTCGACCTCGATCGGACTATGCCAATGGTCAAAATCATTTGTCTCAACTATTTTACGAGGGTTTGGTACTTTTTAGGGATAGGGTTTACAAACGAAAAAGATCCTGAGTTTATTGACTCAGGATCTTTTTCAATTGACTAAGAAGGGCGAACGACGGGATTCGAACCCGCGAGTGGAGGCACCACAAACCTCTGCCATAACCACTAGGCGACGCTCGCCATAACTTCTCAGCATGAACGAATATAACACGATCTGATTAAATTAGTCTAGTGCCACAGTAGAATAATTTTGGTATATGAGTGGGTGACATGTTGAAATGGCAAATCGGCTTACTGGTGATTGCGGCTGGATCTGGACTGGGTGGGGTAATGGCTTTGACCAATCCTAGTCGAGCTGCTTATGAAAATTATGCTGTCGATCGAATTGGCGAACTAGCTAAAGACAAATGCGATCGTGCTCCAAATGGGTTGGGCGTTTTTATTCAAGGGCCTTGTCGGGCGGCGATTGAAGCTTATAAGCCTGAGCTGCGACCAATTTTAGCGGCTGCGACTATTCGCCAAAACTGGGTATTGTTTAGTATCTATCGATCGAATATCATGGTGCCGATCGTTAATTTGCAGGTACAGGTAGAATCGATCGGGATCTTCGATCGATTCTTTGTCTATAAGACTCCTTGATTCTCACCTATAATAATGAGGGCGCAAATTCAGTGGTTGCCTTTAACAATGCTAGAGAATCCAACCAAACCGATTAGGATTGCGATCGTTGGGGATGTTCATGACCAATGGGAAACCGCAGACGAGATCGCCCTGCAACATTTAGGCGTAGATTTAGTATTATTTGTCGGTGACTTTGGCAATGAAGCCGTCGAATTGGTGGGGAAGATTGCCAGTTTAGACCTGCCCAAAGCCGCAATTTTTGGTAATCATGATGCCTGGTATACCGCCAGTGATTGGGGTCGGCGCAAAAGTCCTTACGATCCGCTGATCGAAGACCGAGTTCAGCAGCAAACTAATTTACTGGGGGCTAGTTGTATCGGTTATGGCAAGTTAGATTTTCCCCATTTGAATCTGTCGATTATTGGTAGTCGCCCCTTTAGCTGGGGTGGTTCCCAGTGGAAATATAGTGATTTTTATCAAGCTAGATTTGGGATTGATAGTTTTGAGGCTTCCACTCAGAGAATCGTGGAAATGGGTGAAAGTGCGAGCTGTGAACACATAATCATCATCGGACACAATGGCCCAACTGGACTGGGGGAGGAGCCTGAATCGATCTGCGGCAAAGATTGGGGTGAAGCTCTTGGGGGCGATTATGGCGATCCTGATTTAGAGCAGGCAATTTCGACGCTTCAGGCGCAAGGTAAGTCGATTCCGTTGGTGACATTTGGACACATGCATCATAAGCTCCGACATACGAAGGAATGCTTGCGGACACCAATTGTTCTGCGTCCTGACACAGTTTATCTCAATGCTGCGCGTTGTCCGCGTGTGCTTTCAACGATCGAGCGTACCTTACGAAATTTTTCACTAGTGACAATGATCGATGGCAAAGTGGCTCAAGCTGGCTTAGTTTGGATGACTGAAGATTTTCAAGTCGGTCTGGAAGAAATCTATTGGAAGCGGGATTAGGGTGTGTTGTTGCGTTGGCGGAGCCTACCTTCAGTAATCCCATAACGCACCATCCCACTTATTTGACCTGGGGTATAGATGTTGGTATGATAATTTAAAATTCAACACTATTCCGCGTTAGATACAGTAGATTCTTTTGAGATGCAAGATCATGATCGTGAGGCAACAGGTGCAAAAATTGCTAGTCGGAATATTCATGGCTGCGGGTTTAAGTCTTGCTCTCGTAGCTTGTGATAGCGATAGTAATTCCCCATCTGGAGCAAACCAGAAAAAGGATGTCCAAATTACCCTGGTTGGCTATGCAGTGCCGAAAGCAGCCCACAATCAGATTATCAAAAAATTTGCGACTAAATGGCAACAAGAACACAATCAAAAAGTTGTGTTCAAGCAGACTTACGGTGGCTCTGGTGCCCAAACTCGTGCGGTGATTGATGGTTTACCTGCGGATGTGGTGCATTTAGCCTTGGGTAATGATGTCAATCGGTTGGTTAAAGCATCGCTGGTATCGCCAGATTGGGAGCAGAAGTTACCAAATCAGGGCATCGTCGCTCAATCAGTAGTTGCTATTGTCACCCGTACCGGAAATCCCAAGAAAATTAAATCATTTGCAGATCTGACTCGTGCTGATGTGAAATGGGTAACGGCAAATCCGAAAACATCTGGTGGAGCGCGATGGAACTTTTTGGCTCTGTGGAATCAGGGAATGAAATCTGGTAAAAATGAGGCTAAAGCGATCGAATTTACCACCGCTGCCGCGCGGAATATTATTGCCCAGCCCAAGGATGCGCGGGAAGCAATGGATGCTTTTATTAAGCAGGGACAGGGTGACGCTTTATTAAACTATGAAAATGAGATTATTTTTGCCAATCAAAAGGGTCAATCCCTGGAGTATGTAGTGCCGGATCTGAATATTTTGATCGATACTCCTGTCGCAATCATTGATAACAATGTCGATAAACATGGTAATCGCGAGGTGGTAGAAGCGTTTGTCAAATATCTATTCGAGCCAGAAGCCCAAGCCGAATTTATCAAGGTAGGCTATCGTCCAATCGATCAATCGATCGTCGATTCACGTTTTTCTAAGTTGAAAGATTTAGGTACTGTGACAGAATATGGTGGCTGGAATAATTTCCAGCAAAAGTTCTTTGGTGATGGTGCTATTTACGACAAAATCCAGGCTGGGGAAAAATAACTATGAGCAATATTATTAATGCCCGTGTCGTTGGCACTAAACGAGTTTGGCGCAAGTGGTTCGACAGGATTCGGAATCTATCGTGGACATGGCGGATTACTTGGTTTTACTTGAGTGTGATGTTATTTTTGCCGCTGGCGGCAATGTTTACCAAGGCTGGCAGTGTTGGCTGGAAAAAGTTTTGGGAGGTAGCAACTAGTCCAGTAGCTCTATCGACTTATGACGTTACGTTTACAACTTCATTGATTACGGCGTTAATTAACGGTGTCTTTGGCACCGCCATCGCCTGGGTATTAGTACGGTATGATTTTCCTGGTAAGCGGATCATTGATGCTTCGATCGATCTACCATTTGCCTTGCCAACTTCAGTTGCGGGACTTACTTTAGCAACAGTTTACAGTGACAATGGCTGGATTGGTAGTTTGTTCGCGCCATTTGGGATTAGAATCGCCTTCACGCGATTGGGAGTAGGGATGGCGATGTTATTCATCTCACTGCCCTTTATCGTCCGTACAGTTCAACCTGTGTTGATGGAGCTGGAACGGGACATTGAGGAAGCAGCTTGGTGTTTGGGTGCGTCAGATTGGCAAACTTTCCGGCAAGTGGTGTTACCGCCGTTATTACCATCGATTTTGACGGGGATGGCTCTAGGCTTTTCCCGTGCGGTGGGGGAATACGGTTCGACGGTGATTATTTCATCGAATACGCCGTTTAAGGATTTAATTGCACCTGTTTTAGTCTTTCAACGGTTGGAGGAATATGACTATGCGGGGGCGACAATTGTAGGGGTAGTTTTACTGGGGATTTCATTAGTATTGCTAGTGGGGATTAATTTATTGCAAGCTTGGGGTCAGCGTCATGAAAACTAGTAATACTGTTGATACCTTAGTCCGAAAAGGTCGAGACAAAAAGCAGCTCAACTGGATTCCAACTGTTTTAATTGGTTTATCGATCGCTTATGTTAGTCTGATTATTTATATTCCGGCTATTAATGTTTTCTATCAAGCATTTCATAAAGGGATTGAACCATTCTTATCTAATTTTAGCGAACCAGACTTTCTCAATGCAGTTAAAGTCACGTTACTACTTGCATTAATTGTCGTACCGATTAATACGGTATTTGGCTTGTGTGCTGCTTGGTCGATCGCGCGGCATCGATTTCCTGGACGCACGTTATTATTGAGTATTATCGATCTACCCTTATCGATTTCTCCAGTTGTTGCAGGATTAATGATCATGCTCCTTTATGGCAATCAAGGTTGGTTCGGGAGTTGGTTTAAAGCTCAAGGTATCGATATTGTCTTTGCCCTACCAGGGATGATTTTAGCAACAGCTTTTGTGAGTATGCCGTTTGTGGTGCGGGAGGTAATTCCAGTACTAGAGGAGGCGGGGGTGGATCAGGAGGAGGCTGCTAGAACTCTGGGTGCGAGTGATTGGCAAATTTTTTGGCGGGTGACGCTGCCAAATATTCGCTGGGGGTTGATGTATGGAGTATTGCTGACAAATGCGCGGGCAATGGGTGAGTTTGGAGCGGTATCTGTGGTATCTGGAAATGTCGCAAATACAACTCAAACTTTACCGTTGTTTGTGGAGGAAGCTTATAAGGATTACAATACCGAAGCTGCTTTTTCTGCCGCTGTTTTACTCGCTTTATTGGCTGCGGTGACGTTGGTTTTGAAGGAGGTTTTGGAGAGTAAAACGAGGATTAAAGATCAATGAGTTGCATAAAAATGAGTTGCATAAATTATAGTTGGTGGGCAGTGCCCACCCTACATTTATCTACTGCTGGTTGAGTTTGTTGGGTTTCATTCTTCAACCCAACCTACCTATCTACCTATCTCTCCCAACTCCCAACTCAAATATAATACATCGGACTGCTCTGCCTCTGAGTTTCCACTGTTTTAGCTAAATCTTGAAGGGTGTAACTAATCAAGATTTGATTAACTGATTCTTTAATTCCTGTAAATGTTTGAATGACGACAGTTTTTTCGAGAGTATTGGGAATAGTTGGATCGACTTTTTTTCGATCGCCACCACCTTCGATCGCAATTACTACATCCAATAAGGTGATTTGCCATAGCTCTTTGGCTAGTAGATAGCCACCTTTCATACCGCGCTGACTGGAGAGGATGCCTTGACGTTTGAGTGAGGTAAAAATCTGGTCGAGATAGCGTTCTGGCAATGCCTGACTAGCCGCAATCTCATTCACCTTTAGGGGTTTACCTTGGGCTTGCCTGTCGGCAATTTCGAGTAGGGCAATTAAAGCATATTCTAGTCTAGAGGAGAGTTCCACAAGCGGTTTGTCAAATACTATGTTTAAGATATCACGGTTTTCCGCTCGATCTGGAGTAGTAATGTTAGGTAATTTGCTAGTTGCGATCAACATGAGAATTGGTGAATAGTGGATAGTGGAT
>CASBPY010000138.1 GCA_949127675.1 Synechococcales cyanobacterium PMM_0072 | reverse complement strand
TGTGTCATTGAGTGCGTAAGCGCCAATACCGTCAAGAATTCCAGCCGGAACATAGTCGCCAATTTTGTCGCCAACGGTAAAGATTGGGTCAACTGTGTAGCCACCTAGACCTTTAACCTGAGAGGGCTGAGTCGTATCGAAGGAGAGACTTTCCATGAATTTTATTGCAATTAGTTGATGTAGATTCGTGGCGTTTCAAACATCTCACATTTTGCCACGATCGCTTGAAAATCTCGCGTATATTTAATCACGCAAATACTAAAATTTAGTTTAATAATAAATATTAATTTTTGCTTATACTAATAAAAATTCGCATTAACCTAATTATGAATTTTCCTGCGAAAGATAACTTGATTCGATTTACCAAAACTCTCGATCGACTAAAGAATATGTCTGAAAATAGAAATGACTGGTTTCCTACTTCTGTTTGGCATTTTGCAATCGATAATCATCAGCAATTAAATGCAGAACTATTGCCAGAAATTATTGCCGAACAGCAACGCGATCTCATTGGCGAGAAATGGTCTAATGTACTTGGATGGCATAGCAGAAGTGATTTGCACGAGAAAAATTACTGTAGCAATCTTGTACAAATTATCGATCGTAACGTGCTAGAAGTAGCAAATTTCTTAAGATGGGACTTACAGCAATTCTCGCTAGATATTACAACTTGCTGGGCGATCGTCAATGGTAAGTTTGCATCAAATTCCGTCCACAATCATCCAAATTCGATCTTGAGTGGAGTCTACTATCTCAAAGCTCCTGAAAACTGCGGCGGGATATACTTTTCAGATCCTCGTCCAGCTTCGCAGATGTTAATTCCGCCAGTGACGGAATTTAATTTATGGACTTTTCCTAAAGTTAGTTATAAGCCACATGAAGGGACAATGCTACTATTTCCTAGTTGGCTATTGCACGGTGTCGAAATGAATATGAGCGAAAAAGTTCGGATTAGTTTAAGCTTTAATATCGGCATGTCTCCAATTAAAAATAAAAAATCTAGGTAAGATAAATAATGTTGGTTACTTATCTTACCTGGTGGATGTTAAACAGGAAAGTTAGACAGGCAAGCTGATTAGCGATTAAGCAAAGACAAACTGACCTGCATTAGCTGGACTTAAGCTGCTAGCTTGAATACCTGTCAGGACTGCTAGAGATTTACCTCCAAAATCGATCGAAGTATCCGCACCAATTTGAGTCAATTTGAGCGTGGTGGCACTGATTCCCAAACTCTTGGCACCCTGAATACCGATAATATCGGTACCGATTTGGAAATCGACGATCGAATTCGAGCCAGATGGCAGCTCAGCATTAGCGATCCAGAATTGGTCGGCACCAGCACCGCCAGAAAGGATATTGCCGCCGCCAGCACCGACAAAGAACTTGTCTGCACCATCACCGCCTAAACCGCTACCATTGCTACCTAAGAACAAAGTATCGTTACCAGCACCACCAGAAATCCGATAGTCTTTGGCTTCAGACGCTTCAAATATATCGTCGCCAGCTTGACCGAAAACGCGATCGCCATTACCGACAAATAGGGTATCAGCACCGCTACCAGTATCGATCCGGTTGTCGCCACTAGCACTACCAGCAATAGGGACATCGACGGTATCGTTACCGGAACCAGTGAAGATGAGATCGTTAAATCCATCGAATCCTGGCGTAACTCCCGCGATTAAATTATCGTTACCCGTAGTTCCCGACACTTGGGAAATAGTTGAGAGCGGTTTAGCAAGTTCGAGAATAATCGATTCGTTATTATCAGGGGCAGTAGCCGATCGACCTGTTGAGAACGGATAATTATTATCGTTAGCAACGAGTAGGGTGTTGTTATCTAGAACTAATACATCCTCGATCGTCACGAACGGGAAGGTAAATTTGGTGTTACCATCTTTATTCAAGTCGTTGGGGTCTTGAATGTTCAGCAGATCGACAACTTCTTCCTTGAAGACATTGCCGTTAGCATCTTTTTTGGAGATGTCTACTTTAAAGATCTTTTTGAATAGAGCCGTCGCACCTTGTCCACCATCGCGCTCGATGACGAGGTATTCATTTTTGTTGATGACTGCGAAATCACCGATCGCATTTCCGACAGCTTCCATTTTGTAGAAACCGAGTTGACCTTTGTATTGCTGGCTGGCAACATCAAATTCATAAATGCGGAGCGAACCAGCCGGATCGCCAAATACCGTACCTTCGAGCAAGGGATAGAGAGTTTTTTGGTCGGGAGAAATTGCCAGCCCTTCAAAGCCCTGAGAACGGCCGAGATTGGCTACCGCAGGCGTACCGACAAATTTGTCACGAACCAAGTCGCCAGTACCAGGGAAGTCAGTGAAGAAGGCATCGACACCCAAATTGATGAACTGCTCGAATTCTTTTTTGGGATCGCCTTTGTAATCAGAAGCGAGGAAGAAACCTTCGCTACGGAAGGTGTAAGGATGTACCTGTAAACCAGCCTTGTGAGCATCTGTAACTAGAGTTGTGGGTGTACCCAACACTCGATCCGCATCGCTGATTTGACCGTCGCCATTGAGGTCATCGGGAGATCCATTCTTGTCTAGATCTACTGTTGCCGCCGGAACGATCAGGCGTTTGTCTGGGCCGATACCTGCTGCGTATTTGGCAATATTTAACAGTTCTGCGGGTTTAGTAAGGTCGCCATAAGTTCTTACATCACCACTGACGGTAAAGTCATAAGGTTTCCCAGCTGCACCACCAAATAGTTGCACTAATGGGATGTCAATTTTAGCAGCGGGCATGATTTTATCGTTAATTTCCTTGAGGTTACTTACCTCAAAGGATTGGATAAATACCCGTTTGGGATCGGTAAAGTTACTCGAAACTAGCGTATCGATTAGCTTTTGACCGAGATTGACATTAATCTTCGTGCCATCGAGTTTTGTCCCTTCCGAAGCAAAGTAACTAGGGTGCTTGGTTTCGGGGTAGATGCCGATTTTGCGTCCGGTATCCTTTTCGACCTGTTTTACCAAGTCAATAACTTCTTGGAAAGTGGGGACTTTTAAGCCATCGTTGTCATACGCAGTACCGCGCAAGGCTGGGAGCCGCTCGATCGCGTTTAGCGTCTTGATTTCAGCGAGGGTAAAGTCTTCAGCAAACCAACCACCAACTTTCACGCCGTCGAGAGTTTTGACGGTTAAGCGGTTGGCAAATTCGGGTTTGAGATGGACGTTGGTACTGGTATTAGTTGTCGTAATTTCAAATTTACCAGCAGCATCTCGCTTAATCGTACCATCGGTATTTAAAGCAACGACGGCTAACATTGGCTCGTGACGAGCGATGAGAATACCATCTTTGGTTACTACCAAGTCAGGCTCGATGAAATCTGCACCATCGGCGATCGCGAGTTTATAAGATTCGAGGGTATGTTCTGGACGGTTTCCACTTGCGCCACGATGTCCGAGGACTAGGGGAGCATTACCATCGAGGGTTTGGAACTTAGTTTTGGCTAAGACATCAGGATTTTGGGGCGATCGAACTACTGCACTAGTAATTTGGTCGCGCGCTGCGTCAGCAGTACCAGGGAAGTCTGAGAAGAAGCCATCGACACCAGCATTGATGAAGGCTTTGTATTCTTCGAGCGGGTTGCCGTTGTAGTCTGAAGCTAACCGTCGGGGTTCGTTGCGGAAGGTGTAAACATGAACGAGCAAGTTATTAGCATGAGCATCTTTCACTAAGGATGTTGCGGGCAGAATCGTGCGATCGGTTTCATTTACCAGACCATCTTTATTGACATCATCCGCTTTACCATCGCCATTGGCATCGACACCCTTGCTAGAGATAATCATCGGTTTCCACGCGCCAATTCCGTCAGCGTAGGTAGCAATCTCTTTCAATCCGGCTGGGGTTTGCAGATCAGCGTAAGTGCGTTTGTCGCCCTTAACGGTGAAATCATAAGGCTGCTTGTTGACATCTTCATAGCTCAAAGAACCATCGAGATTCACATCATAAGCATCCAACAACTGTATCAATGGGAGGTTAGTTTTACCATTGAGTTCCTTGAGGTTGGACACTTCAAAGGATTGGATAAAAACGCGGCTGGGGTCGGTAAAACCTGTCTTTTGGAGCGTAGCTAAGAGGGGTTCTTCCAGCGATAAATTCAGATTATCGTGAAAAGTGGGATGTTTGGTTTCGGGGTAGATGCCGATCTTTTTACCAGTATCGGCTTCTACTTGTTTGACAAGATTGATGATTTCTTCGAGTGTGGGAATTTCATACAAGTTATTAAAGACTTGAGACCGTTCGCTGAAGGGTTGAATCGCTCGTAAGGTCTTGATTTCTGCCAAGGTGAAGTCCGAAGCAAAAAAGCCTTCTTCGGCGACCCCATCGACCATTTTAGTGGTCTTCCGACTGGCAAATTCGGGCTTATCTTTAACGTTAGTAGTAGCGATTAAATTCGGTTCGTGTCTGGCAATTAAGACACCATCTTTGGTCGAAACTAAGTCAGGTTCGATGAAGTCGGCACCGCGTTCGATCGCAAGTTTGTATGAGCCTAATGTATGCTCTGGCAATTCGCCACTCGCCCCGCGATGTCCGATCACGATCGGAGTTTTACCGCCCAAGGTTTTGAGCATACTAGCTGCCGGATTTGGGGTGGAGATCGGCGCATCTAGTAATTTACCACTAGCATCAAAATGTAACAGGAATGGGCCGAATTCATCACCTACCCAAAATGTGCCATCTTTGGCAATCGTGAATGATTCTAGGTCAAAATCTGCACCAGTTAATAAGCGATCGCTAGTAGTTTGATTGACAATATTAAAGGGAACTTTCTTATCGGGATCGGAGAATTGAACGAAGTTCAAAACTTTAACGCTGCCATCGCCACCAGCTTCATAACCTTGGAAGCTAGGATCTAAACGATACAACCGTAAGAGAAAATCAGCACTATTATCTTTAGCTCCATAACCATTGTCAGCTAAATACCAAAAAGAATTACCATCGGCAACTTGCACGCCACTGAATCCTTGGACTGGTTGGGAAGGAAATGGGATGGTTTTGCCATTGAGATTGCCAGTAATGGCTTTACCTGACTGAGGGCCAGATGCAAAGGTATCGGCAGGTAGAGATGCAAAACCTTTAAGCGTGACGATTGGAGTTTCCATGATTGACTTAGTTAGTTATTTATGATTAGTAAATGTATGAATGTAGCGGGATGCAAAGATCTTTACATCCCGCTAGTTGACATGAAATCTAATTAGTCCCAATAACATCAAGCTCGCACTCGAATCGACTAGGTAGCCACTTAGATTGACTAGCCAAAGACAAATTGACCAGCATTACCAAGAGTCAAACTATTAGCTTGAATACCAGTAAGTAAGGCTAAAGATTTACCGCCGAAATCGATCGAGGTATCGCCACCAACTTGAGTTAATTTCAGGCTAGTCGAACTAATACCCAAGCTCTTGGCTCCCTGAATCCCGATAACATCGGTACCGATTTGGAAATCGAGAATGGTATTCGCCGCACTAGGAAGTTCGGCATTAGCAATCCAGAATTGGTCAGCACCAGCACCACCAGAGAGGATGTTACCGCCGCCGCTACCGACAAATAACCGATCGTTACCGTCGCCACCTAAACCACGACCATTAGCACCGAGGAACAGAGTATCGTTACCAGCACCACCAGACAGACGG
>CASBPY010000137.1 GCA_949127675.1 Synechococcales cyanobacterium PMM_0072 | reverse complement strand
TGGGGTAATTGCAGGGACAGTAAATCAATCGGGAGCGATCTCGATCGAGGTTACTCGCACAGGCGATGATACTACCCTGGCACAAATTATTTCGCTGGTTGAATCAGCCCAAACCCGTAAAGCTCCTGTCCAGAAATTCGCCGATACGGTGGCGGGATATTTTACTTATGGTGTCATGGCGATCGCCACTCTAACATTTTTATTCTGGTATTTTATCGGCACTCACAACCCCAATTTAGATCCGCCAATTTCTAGTCTCACGCCGCTCAAAGCCGCAATCGCCGTGATGGTAGTAGCGTGTCCCTGTGCCCTGGGTTTAGCCACGCCGACGGCGATTCTGGTGGGGACGGGGATTGGGGCAGATGCAGGATTATTGATTAAAGGTGGGGATGTGTTGGAAACAGTGCATCGGTTGGATACGGTGGTATTTGACAAAACTGGCACACTAACAGAGGGTAAGCCCCAAGTTACAGATATTCTTACCGCTGATGATATTCGATCGAGTGAATTACTCCAACTAGCCGCCGCTGCTGAAAGTGTCACAAATCATCCCCTAGCGGTAGCGATTGGGCAAGAAGCTACGCGACTGGGTTTGACTATTCCAGTGGTGTTAAATTCTCAGACAGAAGCAGGTTTAGGTGTTTATGCTGAGGTGTTAATTGTCGGAACGGGGAAGACTGGGGTAATTGTTGGGAATCGCAATTGGTTAACCGAAAAAGGAATTGAAGTTGGTGAAGAATGGCTAGTTGCGGCTGAAAAATTAACCGTCGCAGGTAAAACAGTAATGTATGTGGCGATCGCCAAGGAATTGTCATTAGCAGGTAAGATGATCGGCATAATTGGTGTAACCGATAAATTGCGGGTGGATGCGATCGAGACAGTTAAGCAATTGCAGCATAAGGGTTTGAAGGTTGCTTTACTCACAGGCGACAGGACACCAGTTGCCAAACTAATCGCCGCTGAATTGGGGATTGTCGATATCTATGCCGAAATATTACCCCAAGACAAAGCGCGAATTATTCAGTCATTACAAATGCCCCATTTATCTTCTGGCATTCCTCACAAAGTAGCGATGATCGGCGATGGGATCAATGATGCACCCGCTCTAGCCCAAGCTGATGTGGGAATTGCGATGAATGCTGGTACAGATGTCGCGATCGAAGTAGCTGATATTATCCTCATGCGCGATCAATTATTGGATGTGGTTTACTCGATCGAATTATCGACCAAAACATTTACCAAGATTCGTCAAAATCTATTCTGGGCAGCTATCTACAATCTCTTGGGTATTCCAGCAGCAGCCGGATTGCTCTATTGGTTTGGGTGGGGTACCATGCTCAGTCCATCAGCCGCTGGTGCGATGATGGCGTTGAGTTCGGTTAGTGTCGTAACCAATTCATTATTGCTGCGATTGGGCAAAGCGAGTATCAAAACATCCAAGCAAAGTTAACACTATCAACTACCAAAATATCCCTGAATTAAAAGATCTGTACCGATTTGTTGATAACTTACTCGTTCTAATACTAGCGCGTCGGACATTGATCGAATATTCATGTCCCCAACTGGCGAGGGTGCAGAAAGTCCCCCCACAATTTTGGGTGCGACGAATGCTAAGACTTTTTGAATCGCCCCATCAGCAATCGCACTAGCCGCTAGAGTACCCCCACATTCCCATAGTACTGATAAGCAACCGCGATCGAATAAATGTTGCATCACCAGTTTCGGGCTAAGTAGATCCAACTCTAACACCTCCACACCTCGATCAATTAATAAGTCCCTAATGATTGGATTTGCACCAGTTTGAGTAACTACCAGAGTTGGAACCACGCTGGTATCCCACAAAATCGCCTCCGTCGGTAGATCCAACTTGCGACTCATTACTACCCGCAGCGGATTGGGTGCAATCGGATCATGACTAGTTAGGTGTGGATTATCCCTTCGCAATGTATTTCCTCCAATAATCACGGCATCACAACCTGCGCGGAGGTGGTGAACATATTGGCGAGAAGGTTCGCTACTCACCCATCTACTCTGCCCGCTATCGGTAGCGATTTTACCATCTAGCGTCATCGCATATTTCAAAATGCCCAAGGGACGATGATGAACGATCCGCTGCACAAATCCCTCATTTAATTCCGCACACAGATCTTTCTCTACTCCTACGATTACCTCAATTCCCGCTTGCTCTAATGTTTTGATCCCACCACCTGCAACCAACGGATTTGGATCTACCATCCCCACCACCACTTTTACCACACCAGCAGCCACTAGAGCTGCGGCACAAGGGGGAGTTCTACCGTAATGATTGCACGGCTCCAAACTAACATAAATCGTCGCTCCAGTTGCCTTCTCTCCTGCCTGTCGCAATGCAAATACTTCCGCATGAGGTTGTCCCACCCCAGGATGAAAACCTTCGCCGACAATTTCGCCATCTTTGACAATTACTGCTCCGACTAGAGGATTGGGCGCAGTTCTCCCCCAACCTTGTTTGGCAAGCTCCACACAACGGCGGATCATCTGCCGATCGAATTCTGTAGACTTGATCGAATTGGACATATTAAATCAGAAATAATGATGTGAGTTTACTTGTCTAGAATCGGATGTCTCCGATTTTCCTGTGGGAGAGGCTATTGCTCTTGGCGTTAGCCTGCCGTAGGCACGGGCAAACGTGACCCTATCGCCAACGATTATTTGTCTATCCACTTCATCACTTGACTATTTTCTATTTACTAGTATAAGTTTTACTGATTATTTGATCGGGTTAGTACCAGTGACAACTTATCAAGAAACTGTTATTGTTAAGAAAGATTGCGTAACAAATCCTTCTGGTAATATAGAACTTATGCCAGGTTTCTACCCTAAATTTCCCAAGCCTATTACTGTATTCTGCGACTTTGATGGCCCGATCGTTGATGTGTCCGATCGATATTACAGTACTTATCATCTAGCTTTGACCGATACGGCTGAATTTTACCGCGAACTATCATCAGCTTCATCCGCCCAGGCTCAAATCGTAGTCTTAACCAAAGCGCAGTTTTGGCAGATGAAACAAGAGCGCATTCCAGATCGAGATATTGCTAGTCAGTCTGGATT
>CASBPY010000136.1 GCA_949127675.1 Synechococcales cyanobacterium PMM_0072 | reverse complement strand
CATACAAATCTTACTAGTACATCTGATGATAGAAACAAACAAATTGAAGATAAGACTCCAGATGCTTCCCAAAATATAGTGAGTTATTCTTCTCAACATACAGGTAAAGAAAAAAATCAAAAACCTACTCAAGAAGAAATGACTAAAAGCCAAATAGTCAAGCCAGATCATAGCAATCTCATCAATATACCCGGATATATTATTAATGATATTGAAAATAGAATCTTATCCAACACAAAAGATTTCCCATTGGTAGAATTGGCGGCTAGTCTCTCTCTTATCTTATCTGAGCGTATTCCTGTCGAAGATAAAGACAAGTTTGAAATGTTTGAAGAGCTTGATAAGTACGGGAAGAAGCAATCTTGTATTAATTTTATTTATAAGATAGAAGATATTAATAGCGATGTTCAAGATATTATTGATACTAACGGTGCAAGCCAGGATCGTGTAGATCTAAAAAATGCTTTTAAAGATCAGCTTAGAAGTGCAAATAAGCAGTATCGGACAGGCGAAATTTATGAAAACGCCTCTACGGTAAGCCTTAAGGATCTAGTTAATAAAATTGAAGATCAGGAAAAGAGTATTAGTTTAAATATTATGCGAGTTAATTTAGTCAAAGATCTTATCACGAAGAGAATCGAAAAAAATACGATTACTCCATGTTTATTATCTCATCTTGCTTATAGATTGAGATGTGGAGATATTAGTGTTATCCCTAGTATTTCAAGAAGGGATAAAAAAGATTTGAAAAAACTTGGAAAACTTCAACTATCTAGCCCGTATGAAGAAGCAATCGAGTCATTACTTTTTAACCTTGAATTTGTTGCCAACAAATATTCGCAAAATAAAGTAGGATTTTTCAATATTGGGTGGTTTGGAAGAGAGAAGCTCAAGCCATTTCAGGATGAATTATGACAAGCTATTGGAGAATATATTCAAGCCTCGAATACAGCTATTCAATCTAAGGCTAAATCTTGATTCCTGATCGAAAACGCACCAAAATCAAGGATATATTTATGCTGGGGAATCACCTTATTTGATTTTGTTGGTGTCGATATTAATAAACGGAAGTGCGCCGTTTCCGCCCATTACTTGCGGAAATTTGCCATCCCATTTATCGATCGCTTGTTTCTGCAATAATTCTACTGTGAGGGTTTCCCGCAGCAACCGCTGGGCTTCAGCTTGACCCTTGGCGCGATTCACGTTGGCTTCAGCTTCTTGTTCAGCTTCTTGGGCAACGTAGACAGCTCGTTGAGCGCGTTGTTCGGCGATTTGTTTTTCCTCTACTGCTTTAGAAAATTCTGGTGAGAAATCTAGATCGACGACACTAGTGTCGAGAACAATGATCCCATATTTTTCCAGTCGATTGCTGAGGGCGAAATCAAAATCTTGTTTGAGTTCATCCCGCTTGGTGATTGCTTCTTCGACTGTGCGCCGCGCCGCCGCTATTTTGAAGGATTCTTGGGTTTGAGGAGCGATGATTTTCGAGACAATATTTTGAAGTGTGCCCTGAGTGCGCCGAATTGTAACTACCTCCAATGGATCGAGCCGAAAGTTGATCGCAAAACTAGCGGTTAGATCTTGCAAATCTTTGGTTGAACTTTGGGCGGGAACTTCAAACTTCTGAATAGTCAGATCGTAGATATCAACATTCCCTGCGAAAGGCGGTTTGAAGTGAACACCTTCGAGCAGGACACCATCAGATGCTTTACCCAATACACTCACCACCCCAGCCTCGCCAGGATTGATCACCACAAATGAGTTAAAGCCGATAATTGCCAAAATTATCACAAAACTAATCGCTATTATTTGTTTCCAGTCAAAGTTTTTACTATTTTGATCGATCATCTAATCTATACCTAATTGTGTTTGTTTACTAACTTAAAATTATTAACTAATTAACTTGATCTTACTCTAACTAAGTGATGGAATCGCCAGAAAAAGATCACCGCAGAAATCGCAATTCCGATCGATTGACCAATCCACAACCCATTACCACCAAGCGGTGTATGGAAGCCCAGCCAATAGCCACTAGTTAGACCCACACCCCAAAAAGCTAATAAGCTGAGTAACATCGGCACGCGGGTATCTTGTAAACCATAGAGAGCACCCAGGATTATTTTCTGAGGGCCATCGACAATTTGAGAAATAGCAGCAATAATCATTAGTCCTGTTGCTAAAGTGATGACTTTGGCATTTCTTGGATCGCTAATATCAATAAAGATCCCAATAATTTGCTGCGGGAAAACCAACATCACGATCATTACTAGAACCATAAATACTAATCCGATCCCCGCACCGACATAACCAGCACGAGTTATCCCCATTCGATTATTTTGGCCTACTTCTTGTCCAACTCGAATTGTAGCGGTATATGACATTGCCAGGGGCACCATGAAAGTAATCGAGACTGTTTGGAGCACAACTTGATGAGCTGCTAAAACTTCTGTACCCAGAGCACCCATCAGGTAAGTAACGATCGCAAATAGGCTGATTTCTAAGGCGGTTGCACCCCCAATTGGTAAACCAATCTTGATTAATTTTGAGAGAATTTGACGATCTACTCGATAGATATGCCGAAAGAATTGATAATGCTTTAGTTCTGGTTGCGTCAGCATATAGCTAATTAAGGTGGCAAACATCGCCCACATTGCTAAGACGCTAGCTATGGCAAAACCAGCAATTCCCAAGCGCGGACAGCCAAATTTGCCGAAGCCTAGAGCATAATCACCAACACTATTCATAATTGTGCCACCGATCGCGATCGCTACGACAATCCGGGCCTGAGACATCGCCGAAACAACACTTCGGAGCAGCGCGAATCCCAATGCAGGGAAGAATCCCCACGCCATCACATCGAGATAAGTATTGCCCAAAATTACCGTCGTCTCTGCTTGTCCCAGATAACGCATCACCAAGTCAAAATTATAAATGCAGAGTGAAATCGGGATACTCAAGCCAATCACTAGCAGACAGCCCTGTTGAACAACTCTTTCAATCTGACGCTTGTCACCTGCACTATAAGCAGTCGCCACAATCGGGCTGACGCTCATGGTGATCCCCGTCGCGGTATGGACAAACACCCCGAAGGTAAGCGCGGCCAGTCCTCCCGCCGCCAAGGTTTCCAGCCCCATTCGTCCCATCATCAAGGTATCGACAAAGCCAATTACTGCTTGGGATAGTTGTACGCCGATGAGGGGAATTGCTAGTTTGAGAAATTCGATACCTTCACGATAGATTGGCGATTGGATCAATCTGGAGCTACTATTATTCATTCTGTCCAAATTGCGGTTAATTCTCGGAGATCTAGATTGTACTCGTGGTTGACTGGGCTGGGTAGAAGCACAGATCTTGGGAGTTTGATATGATTGAGGGAGTAATCTCATCCCGATTCGATCGAATGGTAGAATTCAAGCTAGCACAACTTCGCAATTTATTTACCGAAATGGAACAGGCATTAATTGCTTATTCTGGGGGAATTGATAGTACGTTAGTTGCTAAAGTTGCCTACGATGTGTTAGGAGATCGAGCATTAGCTGTCACTGCAAAATCACCATCATTATTACCTGAAGAACTCGAAGATGCGATCGATCAGGCCAGATCGATTGGCATTACTCATCGGATTGTCGAAACCCATGAAATGGACAATCCAAATTATGCATCTAATCCGATTAATCGCTGTTATTTTTGCAAGAGTGAACTTCACGATACACTTAAACCCCTAGCCTTAGAACTTGGTTATGGTTATGTGATTGATGGTGTCAATGCTGATGATTTGCAAGATTATCGTCCAGGTATTCAAGCCGCCAAAGAACGCGGTGCCAGATCGCCACTAGCCGAACTAGGTATCACCAAAATCGAAGTGCGCGAAATTGCTAAATCACTGGGATTAGTCTGCTGGAATAAACCTGCCCAACCTTGCCTAAGTTCGCGGTTTCCCTATGGTGAAGAAATTACTATCCCCAAACTAAATCGCGTCGGTAGAGCCGAAATTCATCTCCGTCGCTTGGGCTATGAAAATGTTCGAGTTCGATCGACTGGAGATACTGCAAAAATCGAATTACCAGCCGATCTGATTCAACAATTTGTGGCTAATATCGATCTAATTGAATTAACTAAAAATTTTCAAGCTCTTGGATTTATCTATGT
>CASBPY010000135.1 GCA_949127675.1 Synechococcales cyanobacterium PMM_0072 | reverse complement strand
CTGGCGGCGGGGACGAGTTTAGATCTTTGGGTACCGAAGAGGTCGGTGAAGGATATCAGGAAGTATTTGATGTTTTTTTCTTGGGCGATTTGGGAGAGTGGGGTCATGTTTATTTGGACTAGTACTTTTTTAGATTAGTGGTAGAGTGCGTCGGGTCTAGGCTAATTACTTTAATCTCAAGTTGATAGATCGAGTAGCTGCTGAACTTTTGATCGAATCCACTCAGCATCAACGGGATTTTGATAGGGATTACCCGCGCGATGTCCCCAGATCGAGGGGATAGGATGATATTCGGAGTGGGGAATGATGGCGGCTTCGGCGGCGCAGTCTTCGGGGGTGAAATACAGATCGGTGGTGGAGGGCATGACGTAGGTTTTAGCTTGGATGGCGGCTAAGGCGGCGCGATATTTGCCTTGATAGCGAAGATTATCGCTGATGTCGCAATGCAGCCATGTATCGAGCATTGCCAAAAGGTTGTGTGGATCGCGTTTGCGGTAGCTGGCTTCCCAGGCTTGGGTGAGGTAGTCTTCGAGGGATGGATAGCCAAGTTTGAGGTAGAGTCCTTCGCGATAAAAGGCTGGGGATGCGGCCCAGCTTGCATAGATGCGGGCGAAGGTGTGAAAGCCGCGATCGGGTGTGCGATCGAATCTGGTACCATTCCAAGCAGGGTCGGCGGTGAGGGCACTGCGTAAGCTCTGGAGGAAGATGCGATTGTGGTCGGTAGTACGGGCGGTGCCACAGAGGGCAACAATTCGGGCGACTCGATCTGGATATAATGCCCCCCAGTGATAGGCTTGCTGTGCGCCCATCGACCAGCCATAAATTAGAGCCAATCGATCGATCCCAAATACTTCGCTGATTAACCGTTCTTGGGCGCGGACGTTATCGAGATGACTGAACCAAAAGCCGCTTTCTGTCAGTCCACAATCGCTATTGCTGGGTGAAGTTGATAGCCCATTTCCAAACATATTCGGGATGATAATAAACCAGCGCGTCGGATCTAAGATTCCGTCTGAGCTAATTAACCATTCGATGTCTGAATGTTGGGCACCGTAGGATGTTGGGTAGAGGATGGCATTAGATCGATCAGCGTTCAAGTTACCATAGGTTTGATAGACGATCTGCGCTGATGGCAAGCTTTTGCCACATTGAAATTCAAAGTTTTTTAACGTGAAAATTTCTGTCATAAACGCCATTATTATCTCCAGGAAATATGTTAGTTTAGATAAACAATTCTTTTTAGTTGTGTTCGACTGCCCTGATGTCTATTCCCGCATTTAATCAGCTTGGCTATTTGCCACCAGGGATTTATGAGACTTCTTGGCTTGAGTTCATGAAACGCTTTGCTATTAATCCTCAGAGACAGAAGTTAGCAACGGGTCTAGCCGCAGCATTACGGAAATTAGCGATCGCTGGTTGTCGCAGAGTTGTAATTGGAGGTAGCTTTGTCACAAACAAAGAACTTCCCAATGATTTTGATGCTTGGTACGAGAGTTTCGGCTTAGATTTCAACATTATTGATTCGCTGTTTTTAGAAGATTTTGAGTCTCAGATGGAGGTGTTGGGCGGAACGCTGTTCAGTCCACCCAGTTATGAGGGTTTCTTTCAAACCGACAGAGAAGGGCGACCAAAGGGTGTGATTGTTTTAGACCCTCAAGAAATGATTATTCAATCAGGAGAACGATGATGATCCAAAACGAACGTCAGTATCGAATCACTCAAACTAAGTTACGAGAATTTGAGCAACAATTAGCAGATCTCAACCCTGAAGATCACAATTTACATCCCCGACAAGTTATTGGTTGGCGCAATAGCTACAATTTAACAATTCGCAAATTAAAGAAAGAGATAGCTGAATACGATCAACTTAAAAGTGGCAATATTTTGACTTTTGGATTGGGTGCGCTGAAAGATTTACCTACTACGTTGATTAAAGCAAGAATTGCAGTGGGACTTACTCAGAAGGAGTTAGCTGATAAGATTGGCATTCGAGAACAGCAAATTCAAAGGTATGAAGCTAGTAATTATAGTTGTGCCAGTTTCGATCGATTACAAGTGATCGCGCTTGCTTTGAATATTGAAATTACACAGGCTGTTATGCAAATACAACAAGTTTGACGGTAAAGGATGATATTATTTGGCAGAGCCTTTCGGGACGAAAATCGATCGGCGTTCAAGTTGCCATAGGTTTGATAGACGATCTGCGCTGATGGCAAGATTTTGCCACATTTTTTAATATCAGTCGATCGCCAACAAAGACATCTCATTACGCTACACAAACTATCGATCCAATTGAGCAAGATTGAATTGTAAATTACCAACATTTTTTAAATGCGATCGATCGCATTACTGCTAACACCAACCGTAGAATTAAACCCACCCACAATCGAGCGATTCACATTGATATAACCCAGTCCAACATGAGCAAGATGTGGTTGTAACTGCTGATGCGCGATCGGGAGTTGATGAAACGGCATCGATGGATAGAGATGATGTTCGGCGTGGAAGGGCATATTCCACATCAAAAATTGGAGCTGGAATAGTGTCAGGGTCGATCGAGTGTTGGTCAAGGGATTGCTGTCGGTGCTGCATCCGGTATGTTCTGCTAGTAAGATAAATCGCAACAGCGGTTGACCGATGAAGAGGGGAAATAACCAGTAAGTGACGAACCAAGGCTGATGGGCATAGATCGAAATGGCAATCGCGATCGCATAGACAGCAAGCTGCAATCTGGTCGATCGAATTACTTCTGCTCTGGCGGTTTCGGGGATAAATGAATAGCTTTCCAACTGTCCTAGAGCAACGCGAGTATGGGTTGTCAGTTTGCCCCACCACCAAGTTAAACCGCTAATGCTGAGCAGATATTCCCCGATCAATTGTGGAAGTGGATCGCTAAGTTCGGGGTCTTTGGTGGGATCTTGAGCGAAGCGGTGGTGCCATTTGTGATAGCGGCGAAAGAAGGTGACGTTGTAGAGTGACAACAATCCCGCCACCCAACCGACGGCATCATTGACAGCATTATCAGCAAAGGCTGTGCGGTGGGAACATTCGTGCATTGGTGCAAACATCGCCGCCAAACCGAAGCCATATATCGCTAGTGCGGGTAAGGCGATCGACCAATTCTGTCCGATATTCGTGCCCCAAAGATAGCCACTGACGGCGAGAATCAACAGATGCGCGGCAAAGCGGATCGAACCTTTGACGGTCGATCGAGTATTCAATTGTTTGAGGGTATCGATCGGAAAGATGGTGCGACGATCGGGTGAGTCGAGCGTGGTAGACTCAGAGGCAAGATGATTCACGGCAGTTATTTTGCTAACTTGTTATAACAAGTCTAATTTTACTGGTAGAGTAAGTATGTATGCAAGGCTACTAAACATCCAATGACTTTTCCGCTGCATTTAGCCATCTCTGAGCAATTACGCGATCGTATCTTGAATGGTAGTTATCGATCGGGCGATCGATTGCCCAGCGAACATCAAATCATGGCAGAGTTTGCCGTCAGTCGGATTACTGCGAGACGGGCGATTTCCAACCTGACTCAGCAGGGTTTGGTGACGGTGCAAAAGGGCAAGGGGGTATTTGTCGCAACGCAGCAGAAGGTGACTTATTCGCTTTCTAGTCCATTGACATTTCTGGAGACGGATATTGCGCGGCAAGGGGTGACAGTGACGGTGCAGACATTGGTATTTGAGTCGGTGACGCTACCGATCGAAGTTGCGGCAATCTTGAAATGTTCGATCGCCTATCTCCAGAAGAAGGTGCTGCTATTTAATGGGATTCCTGGTTGTGTGGATGTGACTTATATTCTGCCGGAGTTGGGCAAGGCTTATGAGGCAGAATTACTGGAGCAGATGACGTTTACCACCTTAGAGCGGAATGGAATGACGATCGACAAGATCGATGCAACGATCGAGTGTACACAGGCGGATTATGAAACTAGCGAGCAGTTGGAAGTAACCCTAGGTCATCCGTTGATTGTGTATCGACACACGGCTTATACGGACGATCGAGGCGCGATCGTCCATGGTGAGTCGATTTCACGGGGCGATCGATTTTGTTATTCGGTATCGATCGATCGTAATGGATCTAGGGACTTGAGTAGCATTGGAACCAAAAACCGGATTAAGGATTCTGAATTACTCGAAAGCCTCTGCTGAAGAGGGTTCGCGTTCAGATGGCTTGGCTGAGAGTTCAAATTGAACCTTAGTCATAATCTCAGGGTAAATTGCCAATATCATTCGAGCACTATGGTGGAGTTAACAATGAAACTGCGACACCACCCACAAAAGTATCCAAATCTATTTTTCCGGTAGCATTTAGTTCACCTTGACCAGAACATAACCGCTGAATCCGAAACCGATGGTAATTACCAATTAGTTGAGACAAGGGTAATAATCCCCGATCTGTATCGCCGTAGAGCTTAGCGTGTAATGCTGGTAACTCATGCCAGGGACAACTCATGTTATGGTGATGGGCATTGTGATAACCAAAATTGAGAAAGAGGAGATTAAGCCAATCATATTTGACAGAAACTAAATTAGAGAAAGTATTGGTCTGCTCGTAGAGTCGATCGAGTTTAGGAAAGTTTTCGCCTGAAACTGCATATGTATAAGTATGATGGAACGCATCGACAAACCGCATCAAGTTCACAAAGGAAATATAAGCCAGAAAATAGAGTAATAGAGCTTTCCAAGAAACCCAAGCCAAAAGACCAAACACAGCGGTACGCAACACCATCAAGCCAATAGTACGACCTAATAAAGATTGCTTCCGTACATCTAGCAATGGATCGAAAATAATTCGCCAGCGGATTTCAAACTCTAGGAGTGGAAAATACAGCCACTCCAGTCCCACATAAATCGATCGCAACCACGGATGAAGATCCTGATTCAAATACTTAATCACATCAAACCTGACAATATCCAGATGATGCAAATGATGGTTGAAGTGATGTTCGACTAAGTTTTCCCAGGGAGCGTAACAAGCTCCATTAAAATGGGTCATCACTTGTCCCCACCAAGCATTTAGATCGCGAGATTTGAAGATATTGCCGTGAATAAACTCATGGGTCAATGCAGTGGAAATTGCGAGGCTATGGACGATCGCTGCCACGCCTAAAGTGTTTAGTTGCCAAGATGGTGAGAGAATCAGCGCTATCCCTAGAACATATGACGTAAAAACATACCCGATCGCCGTGGCATTTTTGAAGCTAGTTTGGGTCATGAATCGAATACTGCAAGGGCATCGTGGTAAATTATGTCACGGGGATTTCGCTTGATAATGTTCAAATAGAACATTTCACGATCCCGATCTGGCTATTTAATGGAATTGTAAGTGATTGGGAGAATCTCCAGCTAGTTTTACGAGTTTAGAATTGATATTTTTTCGTAAATTGTAGTGATAAGTTATAGTAATTTGTAGTTATTTTTTATGTTTGCTAGTTGGTTGTAAATCTCAAAAAATATATGAACGACCATACTCTCGATTCTATTTTCTATGATGAATCGGCCGCATCAGCAGAGCCTCTGAGCCAAAGAATTTATGCCGATCGATCTTCCCCTCACCACCTGCCAAAACTAGAGGTTAAAAACGTTGCTAAGTTTTATCCTGTCCGTGGTGGTCAACAGTTAATTGCGGTCGAAGATATCAATCTTAAAATCTTTCCTAGAGAATTTGTTTGTCTAGTCGGGGCATCTGGTTGTGGTAAATCCACCCTACTGAATATCATTGCTGGACTCTTGCCACCTTCTACTGGTGAAGTTTTGGTAGATGGTAAATCAGTTACAGGTCGCCCTGGCTCCGATCGAGGTGTAGTTTTCCAAGGCTATACTCTATATCCCTGGTTAACAGTGGCTCAAAATGTGGCATTTGGGTTGCAATTCCAGCAAATGACCAAGATTGAACAGCGAGAGCAAGTGCGCTATTTTCTGAACGTAGTGGGGCTAGAAAAATTTGCTAATAGCTACCCCAAGCAGTTGTCAGGCGGGATGAAACAACGGGTAGCGATCGCCAGAGCCTTGGCAAATGAGCCTACTGTCCTCTTAATGGATGAACCATTTGGTGCTCTTGATGCCCAAACCAAAGAACAGATGCAAGAATTTTTATTGGAACTGTGGGGAAAAACCCATGTAACGGTACTGATGATTACCCATGATGTGGAGGAAGCGATCTATCTGTCGCAACGGATTTATGTGTTGAGTTCTCATCCTGGCTGCATCAAGAGAGAGATTCCAATTTGTCTCCCAGAACATCGAACACTAGATATCAAACTAACCCCTGAATTTATCGAAATTAAGCGACAGGTACTCCAGACGATCCGTCACGATCACTAATTGGATCGATCACCATCATGAAAAATAAACAGATCTGCGATCGCTGGTTTACCACTCAACGGGTTGAGGATGGGCTATATCTGATTACAGAACCCCATTATTACTGGTACAACCGCGCTAATTTGTGGTTGATTAAAGGTCAGCAGCAGGACTTGCTGATTGACACGGGGTTGGGCGTGGCTAGTCTCCGCCAACATATTGCCGAATTAATTGATAAACCGTTGCTGGCGATCGCCTCCCACATCCATTTCGACCATGCGGGGGGGATTCACGAATTCGAGGAGCGGGCAATTCATGCCGCAGAAGCACAAGCCCTGAGAGATGGGGATGCCTATGAAGCATTGTGTTCTCAACCGGGCTGGATCGACATCGATCATTTTGAGTTGTTACCCCATAGTGGCTTTACCGTCGATCGGTATAAGTTTCATGCCGCCGAACCCACCCAGATTTTAGAAGAAGGTGATGTGCTCGATCTAGGAGATCGAGCATTGGAAGTACTCCATCTCCCCGGACATTCAGCCGGTTGTATTGCTCTGTACGACCATCGATCGCGATCGTTATTTTCTGGAGATGTGATTTACGACGGTGAATTATTGGACGAACTCCATTGCAGTGATATTCCCGCCTATTGTCATACCTACGAACGACTGCAAAAGTTGCCAGTAGAGATGGTCTATCCTGGACACTATCAACAGTTTGGCAAAGAAAAGTACCAGCAGATATTAGGTGAGTATCTCGATCGACGACGGCAGCCAGGCTGTCCACAAGAAGTTCATAGCGAACATCACTCTTAGCTCGATATCGAGTTCAATGATTGAAGTATTCCCCACAATAGTTGAGAATACTCAGATTCCCCACATCCACCATTCATCCTAGCGGAGTTAATTGCGGTGATTGAATCTATTTCTATCCCTCTGCCAGAACCGGAAACTCGTAAACATCGCCACCTCTCGCCTTCAGTGTTTTGGAGTATCCGGCAGGGATTTCCGAACGGGTTATCCTGGTTATTAGCCGCATCGTCCCTGCTAGTACCGCTGACTTTGTGGACGATCGTGAGTTCGCTCCAAATTGTCCCACCAACTTTTTTACCGACCCCGATGGCCGTGTTAGCAGCCGGGTTCACACTTTTTGCCGAAAATAACCTGATCGAAGATGTCCTTGCCAGTTGTGGTCGAGTGCTAGCTGGATTCTTCTTGGCAGCAATCATTGGCGTGCCAATCGGATTGGCTATTGGCACCTTTTACAGTATGGATAGCTTATTTTCGCCGATCGTTGGCACCGTCCGTTACATGCCGATTACGGGATTTGTCCCACTGATTATTATCTGGGTCGGGCTGGGGGAACCATCAAAAGTCCTGATCATTACTCTAGGTGTAGTTTTGTACAACATCATCATGGTTGCCGATGCAGTCAAGTTCATTCCGAGTGAGATGATTAATGTTGCTTATACGATGGGTGCCAATCGCTGGGATGTTCTGTGGAAGGTGATTGTCCCCGCAACGTTTCCTAGTGTGCTGGATACATTGCGGGTAAATATCTCCGGTGCTTGGAACTTTGTCGTAATTGCCGAGTTATTGGCAGCCCAAAGCGGTCTGGGTTTTAAGATCCTTCAAGCCCAAAGATTTTTGCAAACGGACAAAGTACTATTTTGCATTGTGCTGATTGGATCGATCGGCTTGGTAATTGACTACGGATTAAAAAAACTGTCCCGCAGTCTCACCCCTTGGGCAGATCAGGTGCGCCATTAAATACTACCAAATTTTTAATTCAAGCTCATTTATTTAATCGATCTATCACTTCTAGATTTTCATGTTCAAAATATCGACTTGGTTTCGCTCTGTTTTATTAGTTCTGATTGCTTTCACATTGACTATTGCTTGTTCCCAGAAACCAAATACGACTGCGCCTGGAGAGAGTCCCGCACCGACAGCCTCATCCTCGCCCCTAGTCTCCGCCGCTTACAACTGGGTCGGTTATTCCAGCCATTATGTAGCTGTAAAAAAGGAGTTATTTGCAAAGGAAGGCTTGAATGTTCAAGACTTATTTTTTCAGAGTGCTAGTGAAGAAATCACGGCGGTACTGGCAGGTAAAGCAGATATCGCTTGGTTGACTTCAGGTGATGCCATTCAGACAGCGGCTAAAGATCCATCTCTCAAGATCGTCT
>CASBPY010000134.1 GCA_949127675.1 Synechococcales cyanobacterium PMM_0072 | reverse complement strand
TGACTAATGAGGAGATTGCCGATCGATTAGCAATTAGCAAACGGACTGTGGACAACCATATTAGCAATATTCTCAAAAAGGCTGGGGAGGGTGTCGATAATCGGGTGACGTTAGTTCGCTGGGCACTCCAATGGGGTAAGGTTTGTTTGGATGATATCAATTGTTGTGCGTTGCCAGTGAGGGAGTAGGCTGAAAGCCTAAGACCCAAAGCTCAATTAAAGCCTCCTGCTGCTGTAAAATCAAATAGTATACTGAGTGACGATCGGCTCCTAATATAGAGAAATATCTATGGATTTTAATAATTTAGTTAGCCAGCTAAATGCTGGGGCGATTCTACCAGAGGGAATCGTGGTGATCACTTTACTCACGGTACTGATTGGAGATTTGATTGTTGGGCGCAGTGGTGCTCGGAATCTCTGTTATGTGGCGGTGGGTGGGCTACTGGTATCGATCGCTGCCCTAGTATTACAGTGGGATAATCCTAATCCAGGATCCTTTTTTGGGGCTTTTAGTAGCGATCCTTTGAGTGTGGTGTTTCGGGGGATTATTGTCCTCGCTGCGGCGGTGACAATTTTGATGTCGGTTAGCTATGTCGAGCAGACGGGTACAGCTTTGGCTGAGTTTGTGATGATCCTGCTGACGGCTACATTGGGGGGAATGTTACTCTCTGGGGCGACTGAATTGGTGACGATTTTTGTGTCGCTGGAAACTCTGAGTATCTCATCCTACCTGATGACTGGGTATATGAAACGGGATCCTCGATCGAATGAAGCAGCCCTCAAGTACCTATTAATCGGTGCGTCGAGTTCGGCGGTATTCCTATATGGAATCTCGCTCCTGTATGGATTATCTGGTGGCGAAACCACATTACCGGAAATCGCCACGGGGATTGCTAGCTCTACTGGTAATCTATCATTAGGATTGCTTGTCTCTTTGGTATTCGTGATTGCAGGGATTGCCTTTAAAATCTCGGCGGTACCCTTCCACCAATGGACTCCCGATGTCTATGAAGGTTCGCCGACTCCCGTAGTTGCGTTTCTGTCTGTGGGTTCTAAAGCGGCTGGATTTGCCCTGGCAATTCGGTTGCTTGTCACCGCATTCCCTCAGGTGATGGAGGAGTGGCACTTTGTCTTTACGGCACTCGCAGTTTTGAGTATGGTATTGGGAAATATCGTGGCTCTAGCGCAAACGAGTATGAAGCGGATGTTAGCATATTCCTCGATCGCCCAAGCTGGATTTGTGATGATTGGGATGGTAATCGGCACTGAAACTGGTTATGCCAGTATGGTGTTCTACCTATTTGTCTACTTATTCATGAACTTGGGTGCCTTTACCTGCGTAATTCTATTCGCACTACGGACAGGTACCGATCGAATTAGCGATTATGCTGGGTTATATCAAAAAGATCCCTTCCTCACTCTTGCTTTAAGTATCTGTTTATTGTCCCTCGGCGGAATTCCACCCCTAGCTGGCTTCTTCGGTAAAATCTACATCTTCTGGGCTGGCTGGAAAGCTGGTGCTTATGGGTTGGTATTAGTGGCTCTAGTTACCAGTGTGGTATCGATTTATTACTACCTCCGCGTCGTCAAGATGATGGTAGTCAAAGAACCCCAGGAGATGTCTGATGTGGTCAAAAATTACCCCGTGACAAACTGGAATCTACCAGGGATGCGATCCCTACAAGTAGCTACATTAATGACTCTGGTTGCAACAACCTTGGCAGGTATTCTCTCCAATCCATTGTTTACTATTGCCAATGATTCGGTAAGTAAAACACCGATGTTGCAAGCGAGTTTAGAACATCGAGTTGCTAGTAAGTAATAACCTGTGTAGGTTGGGTAGAGCGATTTTCATTGTTCTGACAACCTCCATTTCAGCACAAGAGCGAAACCCAACATTTCTAGCAATGTTGGGTTTCATTCTTCAACCCAACCTACAATTAATGCCCAACGCATAAAGCCTAGATCATGCGAATCGTCTTCTTCGGTACACCCAACTTCGCCATCCCCACCCTCGAAAAACTCTTAGCAAACCCAGCTTTTGAGGTAGTTGGAGTAGTGACACAGCCAGATAAAAAGCGAGGGCGAGGAAGTCAATTGGTACCATCGCTGATTAAAGAGCTGGCTACCGCTCATCAGATCCCAATTTGGCAGCCAGCGCGGATTAAAAAAGATCCTGAAACGATCAAGTCATTGCGTGACCTCAATGCCGATATATTTGTAGTGGTAGCTTATGGGCAAATATTATCCCAAGAAATTCTGGACTTGCCAAAATCGGGATGTGTCAATGTTCACGGATCACTGTTGCCGTTATATCGTGGAGCGGCACCGATTCAGCGTTGCTTGACTGATGGAGTGATAGTCACAGGTATTACTACCATGCTCATGGATGCGGGGATGGATACTGGCGCGATGCTGCTCAAGTACGAAACTCAGGTAAGTCTGAGCGATAATGCTGATGAGTTGGCATCGAAATTAGCCATTGCAGGTGCCGATTTACTGATTGAGACGATTCTTAGTCTCGATCGAATTACACCCATTCCCCAGGCGCATCTGGCGACGATTGCAGCACCGCCGATTCAGAAATCAGAGTACCTAATTGACTGGACTCGATCGAACATTTCACTGCATAATCAAATTCGGGGCTTTTATCCCAATTGTGTCGCTATTTTTCGCGCCCAGTCTCTCAAAATTCTCACCACAGTTCCATTGTCAGATGAGTTCCAAGCCGATTTACCCGCAGAAATTCAGAAATTATTACCCGAACTAGCCAGCCTAGATCTCAGTCTCAGTATACCTGGCACGATCGTTAAAATTGTCAAAGGTTTAGGCCCAATTGTTCAAACTGGCTCTGGCTGTCTACTGTTGCGGGAAGTTCAACTAGCTGGCAAGCGTCCTCAATCTGGTACAGATTTGGTTAATGGGATGAGATTGGCTGTAGGAGAAGTTTTGGGCTAAGAATTTCAGGTTAGTCCCGCAGAATTTAATAAACTCAGACATTTGTCGGATACGAATCAATAAAACCGTTGGCTATGATTGACTCATCCGGTGCTTCCTGATGGTGATTTTGGTTCAGATTCAGGCAATTAGCGATAAGTCGATCGAGATGGGTACTATATGAATTAAGGAGCACTTCAATCGAGGATCTACTCAAGATTCAGATTGTGGCTGAGATGTTAGCTACTGCGTGAATTATTAAATATCGGGCAATTCTACTAATTTATTTATTTTCTCAAATTTTATATTAACGAATATGATTAGCGAATTATCGACAAAATCAAATATATTTGAGCTAGATGATACCAAACTAGTAGAGAAGTTTGTCCAAGGTAGCAATCAACTTTTAGCTAGTACCAATTTGCGACTAGAAGTGAATGGTGGCGTATCTCAACTGTTGATGCGTAGTGGTGATGCAATCGCAATTATGTACTTGCAAACCAAGCCACAGACTGTAATTATCAAGCATAAGGCACACTTTTCAAAACTAGTCGATCGAATATTGATCGATGGAGGATTTGTGTTGATTGGTGATGCTAACCGAGCCGGATTTGTTGAATACAAACACTATGTCACCCCTGCTGGGTATCGAATTTCTTATACCGATCCAGCGATTTTGTGGAAAAAATGGTGGCCGACTGAAAGATTCCAAAATAAACAGCGGTTTAACATGGATATTTTGGTTAACTTCAAAGATAACTGGTATCCAGTTCAAGGTATCAATGTAAATGCAGGTATTTTTACAATTAAAACCATCGCTGGTCAACTCGTACTCAAGCGTGATAGCAAGGTATTGTGGCTGGCTCAAACTAATCAAGCACCGATATTCCAAGAGTCCCAATCGGCTCTAACAGAATCGGTTGAGCCAGTTGGAAACAAAATTGATGATCAACCTTATACTCGATCAATATCCGCAGATTTAGTTCAAAAAATTCAGGAAAAGCAGCTAAAAGTCGATCCAGATCGGGTGATGCTAATAATCAGTGAATTGGAAGAAAAACTAAAAGCCCAAGCTAAGTTAAATCAAGAAACTGAAGCTAAATTTAAAGAACTAGAAAACCGTGCAATCATTGCTGAACAACGATTACAAATTGCTTATAAATTTATCGATCAGGCTGGATTCGATCGACAGGATCTTTATAAGTAGAGCGTAGGTTGGGTTAAAGAATGAAACCCAACAAACCCAGCTTCGGAAGACAACCCAACATCCTGGAGAAATTGGTATGTTTGTTGGGTTATCTCCTGAGGTCGATGCTCCGCTAGTGCTACGCGCAACCCAACCTACGGGATCTAACTTTCCCTACTCCCCTGCGTGATAAGAACTCCGCACCAATGGTGCCGAACGGACGTGTCCAAAGCCCAATTCAGTGGCGATTTTACCTAACCTATCAAATTCGGCTGGAGTCCAATATTTGACTACTGGTAAATGTTCTAAAGATGGTCGCATATATTGTCCCAGTGTAATCCTGTCACAATCGATCGATCTCAAGTCCTTTAATGTCTCGATAATTTCGGCTTCAGTTTCACCATGTCCGAGCATTAGTCCTGACTTGGTAGGAATGGTTGGATCGAGGGCTTTGACATGACTGAGGACATCTAGCGATCGAAGGTATTTTGCACCACGGCGGACTCGATCTTGGAGTCTGGCTACTGTTTCGACATTATGGTTATAACAGGCAGGTTTGACCGCAACTACGGCGGCAACTCTTTGTTGCTGCTGCTTGACAGCATCCTTACCACTCCAAAAATCGGGAGTGAGGACTTCAATTTGAGTGTCAGGATTGATAGATCGAATTGCCTCGATCGTCTCTACAAATCCACCCGCTCCACCATCAGCTAAATCATCCCGTGCCACGGCTGTCAGCACCACATATCGGAGTCCTAGCAATTGAACAGCTTCCGCTACCTTCTGGGGTTCCTGAGCATCTAGGGGCATTGGCGCATGACCTTTATCTACTTGACAAAAACCACAACTGCGAGTGCAAATCGGCCCCATTAACAAAAAAGTTGCCGTCTTTTGACTATAGCACTCAGCCCGATTTGGACACCGCCCTTCCTCGCAGATAGTATGGATTTGACGCTGTTTGACGATCTGCTGAACGGTAGATAATTCGCTAGCTGTACCGATCGATCTCCGCAACCACGGTGGTAAAGATTGAATTTCGGCACGCCAAACAGCAAGTTCCGTGGGAGATGTGGGCATAATTAGAAATATAGGGGGTAACTGATGAGTGAGAAGACCTTCGTGCGTAAAAAGACAACAAGGAGTCGAGTGTGTCAACTAACAAAATCTTGGTAATCGATGATAGTCGCGTGATTCGGAAAACCGTCCGCGACATGCTGCCCGAAGGTGACTTTGAGGTAATTGAAGCAAAAGATGGGCTGGAAGGAATTGACTTTATCGAAAAAGAACGCCCATCCCTAATTATGCTAGATTTTATTCTACCTAAAATGAGCGGCTGGGATGTGTTTCAACAGATTCAGTCCAATCCTGACTATCAGAAAATTCCTTTGGTATTGATGTCTGGGAAAAAAGAAGAAGTCACCAGCAAGATTTCCGAACCGTTTGAATTTTTTGAATTTATCGAGAAGCCGTTCGATCGAGTCGTACTCGCAGAGGCGATTCGGGTGGCAATGGTTAAGGTTCGCAAAGCACGTCCGCGTGTGGCTGAACTCCCTGGATCTGTCTCAATTGGTGGCGATGCTCAAGTTAGCAACGATGAAATTATTCAGTTGCAAGCTCAAATTGCTCAAATCCAAGCAGCTCACAACACCGAGATTCAAGAGCTACAGTCCCAACTATTGGCTGCTAGTCAGTCCCACCGTGCTGAACTCCAAGATTTGGCTGCTAAATTTGAAGCATTCCAACAAGTCAAAGGTACTGCACATCAACCAACGATCGAGAAGATGATTCAACTCGAAACTGAAGTTGATACCTTGAAAAAACAATTGGGTCAATTAATTGTGTTGATTAAGAAGAAGTTTGCGGTTTAGTGGATCGTGAAGAGAAGATACACAGCAGATATTATGTAGGGTGGGCACTGCCCACAGTCAGGGTTTAAGCCTATTACTATCTAATAAATATTTGTACCTACCTACTTAGGGTAGGCAATGTCTTGCTTACTAGCTCAGGTCTACGTTCATAAACTAATCAATTTCCCGTCTACCTTCTAACGCCCGTGCCAAGGTAATCTCGTCAGCATATTCAAGATCACCGCCCATTGGTAATCCAAAGGCAATTCTAGTTACTTTGGTCAATGGCGAAATCAATCTGCCCAGATATAGGGTGGTAGTTTCGCCTTCAACAGTTGGACTGACAGCGACGATCACTTCCTTGACATCTTGGCGATTGATCCGCTGTAATAGGGACGAAATATTCAATTGCTCTGGTCCAATCCCATCCATCGGTGAGATCACACCACCTAAAACGTGATATTTCCCGTGATATTCTCGCGTTCGCTCTAGGGCAATCACATCACGAGAATCAGCGACTACACAGATTGTATGTGCGTCTCGCTGGGAATTTTGGCAAATATCACAAGTTGGTTCAGCCGATAGATGAAAACAGACCTGACACAATCCGACTTGCTGTTTAGCATCGATCAGAGCTTGTGCCAGTTGCTCCACTTCAGGCAAAGAGCGTTTGAGAATATGTAAAGCCAGCCGCTGTGCAGATTTTGGGCCGACTCCGGGCAACCGTTGTAGTTGCTCGATTAAATTAGCTAAGGGGCGCGTGTAAGCCGTAATCTTTGCTCCGAATCAGTTAAACAAGAAATAAAATTATACGCCAAAACGGATATATTTTTTCGTCTCCCAGTCCCCCAGTCCCTTGGTCCCATCGTGCTAACCCAATCCCCACTTCCGATCGATCTTCTCACCAGTGGCTGGGTGGTAATAGTCTTTGTGGTTTTATTTGGGGTAATACCGTCGATCACTTTTGCACAGAGTTCGATCCCATCGATCGCTAGTCGAATGGTGGGGGCATTTGTACGAACGGTGATGACGATCTCGATTGGTAGTATTCTGTGGGCAAAACTGGGCTTATTTACCTGGCTGATTGCGGTATTAGTTTATCTGACTGGATTGGGCATCGGTTGGATGTCTAGTCATCAATGGCAGTATCAAGTCAAATTTGAACAGATCGGACAACAAATTGCGATCGCGACAATTGATATATTCGATCGCGGTTTGTCTCTATCTCAACTACGAAAATGGCTGCTATCGCCATTCCAAGCTCTAGTCTGGTTGATTAAGTCTCGGCTCAATCTCCGCTGGAGCGTACCCCTAATTATCTTGAGTACGATCGGGACGATCTCCATGCTGGGGATTACGGTTTGGCTTCGGTTCGAGCATCCTCTAACTGAATTTCGCTTTAGTAGTCCAGATACATATCGTCAACTTCTGATTACCCAACAGATTTTAGCGCGGGATTTACCCACAGTTAATTATCTGCCCATTTTCCCTAGTTTAGCGGCTTTTCTTTCGGCTCTAAGCGGGATTCATCCCGTGCAAGTAGTTCATTTACTTGGGGCAATTGTGGGCACGCTGTTAGTCCTGAGTATTGGCTATACAACTAGATGCCTGACCAAAAATGGGGCGGCGGCATTGGCAGCTAGCTATAGTCTGGGAGCTTATTTGTTTACTTGGAATCTGCCAATTTCTGGTCGGCTACCCCTGGAGATCCAAAACTGCTTGGGGATGATTCGAGATACGCTCAATGCTGGTTTAGTTCGATCGTGGGCGGTGGGCGAACCTGAACTAGGGGCGTTATTTGTGATTCTGGCGATCGGGTGCAGCACTCATATTGCTAGATCTGCCCAACGCAGAGAAGCTGTGATTAATACGCTCTGCTGCATGATCTTAGTGGCAATTATCGCCCCCCAGCTCCTTGTCCTGATTCTGTTTGGCGGCTTGGGGCTGATCTTTGGGCGACAAATGGCGATGTTTAGTATCAGCATTGCATGGCCGATTCTAGCAGTGTTGGCGGCGATTCCCGATCAAAACTTCCCGATGTTCAAAAGTGCATTAACTACCTTGCCGATCGGTCTGAGTCTCACTGTGGGTTTATTTTTTGTCGCGGTTGCGTCTGGGGGGCGGTTGTTGCTAGCCAATTGGTCTGCACCGATCTGTCTAACCATATTTATTGCTGTTACCCTCAATTTCTCCCTACCATCCTTACCCCAGCTTGATTATCTCGAATATGATGCCGCTGCCCGCAAAGCTGTAGAAATCAGTCGGATCTTTCCATATCAGCAATGGACTGTCGTGGCACCGATCGAGCAATTGTCCCAAGTCTATGGTCGCGGCTGGTATGAAGATGCCGCCCAATTTACCGCCAAATACCAAGATCGTGTCAGCAATCCTAGTTTTGTTTTTCCCCAACCAACTACGCTATTCGTCTTCGTTGAAAAGCAACCCTTCACCACTGACAAACCAGAATATCCAGTTCTCTATTCGGTATTAATCGATCCCACCTATCGGAACTATCGCTCTCCGAGCGGGCGGGCACAGCTAGCAGCCGCGATGCTGAAACTCTGCGAAACCTATCGTAAACAGCATCCGCCCCTGAACAGTCGCATCTATTATGAGAACGATCGACTGAGGATCTATCAATTTATTCCACAGCCACGCAACATTCGCTCCAAGCCTTAAAACCTAGTCTCTGAGTAGATCTAGGGCGGGCATAAAGCCACGCCCCTACTACAAGTTAATTGTGTAGGGGCGTGGCTTTATGCCCGCCCTGAGGTTATGGCAGTAATAGTATTTGTGCATTGGTGCAAGATCTGAGAAAGCCTAAAAAACTAATTTGTAACGAACCCTTGCTTTATTGTAAAGTTTCCGTTATATTAGTTTACATAAGGAAATATTTAAAACGTAAGTAGCGAAAGAAACCATCATGCAAAACAAAACATTCATCGACAACGACGGCAGAGAAAACAATTTCGCCATCGAGCCAAAAATGTACACAACTGATGGCCCTCAAGCTGGCTGGACTGAGTATGCAGAAACACTCAACGGTCGGATGGCAATGATTGGTTTCGTCGCTCTGTTAATCCAAGAAGTTTTGACTGGACACGGTATCGTCGGTTTTATCACTGGTCTGTAGTTACAAATTAGAGTAACTTTACCAGCTTCTAGTTCACACAATAAAACATTTACAGCAGTAACTGCTCAGGAGAACATCATGCAAACCAAAACATTCATCGACAACGACGGCAGAGAAAATAATTTCGCCATCGAGCCAAAAATGTACACAACAGATGGCCCTCAGGCTGGTTGGACTGAGTATGCAGAATTACTCAATGGTCGGATGGCAATGATTGGTTTCGTTGCTCTATTAATCCAAGAAGTTTTGACTGGACACGGTATTGTCGGTTTTATTAGCAGTCTCTAATCTCTTCATCAAGACAATCGCTAACACATAATTTTCTTATCTTTTTTCCTCGCGGTAGCTGCATGTTAGCTATCGCGATTTTTGATATCAATTAAACAGTGACATTCTATTAACTCGTGGTTTAGGGCGGGTTCGTTCTATCATCTATAGAAAGTAGCATAAATTCTTAGCATAAACCCGCCCCTACAGATCCATATCAAAGAAATCACCCCTTAATACAAATTACTTGCTTGAGAGTAGCGATTACTTCGACGAGATCTGCTTGATTTTCCATGACGGTATCGATCGATTTATATGCTGCTGGAATCTCGTCTAGGAGTTCGGTATCCTTGCGACATTCGACACCAGCAGTTTGAGCAATGAGGTCATCTAAAGTATAAGTATTTTTTGCCATCGATCGAGACATAATTCGTCCCGCACCGTGAGAGCAACTACAGAAACTAGCCGCATTACCTTTGCCTTTAACGATATAAGATTTCGTCCCCATTGAACCAGGAATAATCCCGTAGTCTTCGACACGAGCGCGAACAGCACCCTTACGAGTTACATAGACTTCTTCGTCAAAGTGAATCTCTTTTTCGGCGTAATTGTGATGACAATTAATCACTAATAATGGCTTACTTTTTTTACCGCCATTGAGATGTCGATCGATCACTTGCATGAATCTGTTCATCATCACATCCCGATTAGTTTTGGCGTAGTCTTGTGCCCATTGTAAATCGCGCCAGTAGGCAGCAAATTCAGGAGTACCAGCCACGAAATAAGCGAGGTCTAGATCTGGTAAATTAGTAGCTGCTAATTTAGCGAGATCTTTGGCTGTATCGATATGGCATTGTGCTAATTTATTACCAATATTTCGTGACCCAGAATGGAGCATCAGCCACACACAATTTTCGGTGTCGATACAAACTTCAATAAAGTGATTGCCACCACCTAATGAACCCAATTGACGAGTCGCTTTATTTTCTAAACCCCGCACACCGCGATGTAATTCCTGAAAATTTCGCCATCCTTGCCAATTACTGGCATCTTTAGAAATCTGCTTGTTTTCTTCAAAGCCAACCGGAATTTGGGCTTCTAAATCTAACCGAATTTTCTTCAGTTTACCATCGAGTTTTTCGCCAGTAAATTGTGTTTGTATTGCAATCATACCACAACCAATATCGACCCCCTCAGCCGCCGGAATTACGGCATCTTTGGTGGCAATGACTGAGCCGACTAAAGCACCTTTGCCCAGATGAACATCTGGCATTAATGCAACGTGTTTGAAGACAAAAGGCAAGGATGCAACATTCTTTGCCATCTTGGTTTCTGCCTGCGCCAAATCATGACCCGCCCAAGAAAGTACAGGTTTGGGAGTATCGATTTCTAGTTCTTGGTAAGTCATGAATTAGGCTTTAGGGGTTAGGCTTTAGTTGGGCGTGTTGGGTTATCTCCTGAAGGAGAGGCTCCGCCAGCATTCTTCAACCCAACCTACAGGTCTATATAATTAATAATTATCAATTATCAACTACTTACCAAACATACTTCCACTGAGTTTTTTGATTGCTTTGGTCGTAATTTCAGAATAGCTAAGTTCTCCCGATAGAACTTTAGCCATCATCACACTGGCTGAAGGCTTTTTAATTCCGGCTTTGTAACTAACTTTTGGAAATTGGTAGAAAGCACCTGCAAGGCGTTGTGCCCATTTCATTTCCGAACCCCATTCATTGGTCATTTCTGCCGTGTAGTTTTCGAGGGCATCTGTGGTGCCACTGAGTGCGGCATGAATCGCGCCAGCAGCTTTAATAGCGGAAAAAATTGAGGGGCGAATACCTTCGGCAGTGAGGGGATCGACGACGCAAGCGGCTTCTCCGGCGAGGAGGGCATTTTGGGTGTGTAATTTTTGGTCGCCGTCCCAGACACACAGGGGATGTCCGTACTGTTTGAAATTATTGATATCGATGCCAAAAGCACCTTTGCCATAACCGTCAAGAATTTTTTTGAAGTCTTGGGATTCACCACCACGGAAGGTACCAATCCCAATTGAGTAGCCATCAGCTTTGGGGAAGTTCCAAATATAACCGTTTTTAACTAATCCAAATTCAAGACTAATGACATTTGACACACTATCATTGGTTGCATCAACTTCTAGTGCTCCCGCTAAACGACGTTTGCGGTCTTTGAAGCCCAACCATTTTGCCATATTGCCTTTGGCACCGTCGGCAGCGATGAGATACTTGGCTTCGACGATACCATTCGCTGTAATGACTTGCCAGCGATCGACTTTAAATTCTATCCCCGTGACTGTGGTATTGTCACGCAGTTCAGCACCCTGTTTTTGAGCTTGTT
>CASBPY010000133.1 GCA_949127675.1 Synechococcales cyanobacterium PMM_0072 | reverse complement strand
GGGCAACAGCGATCTCAGACAAACTCAATCGGTTTGTGTTTGAGCGAAATGGTGACGTGGAAATTCTGGCTGCACAGCCGATCTTTGCCGATTCTAAACTAGCGGCAATTACTTCGCCAGAGTCCAAAGGCAAATTATTAGATCAATATGTCTCAAGTTATCAGGTGTATGATAGCATCGCTGTTTTTGATATTAAAGGTAACTTGATTGCTCAAAGTAAAGGAGAATCTCTCACCAAAATCAATCACCTCAAACGCCAGTACTTTCAAGATGCTCTGAAAACAGGCGGTACAGTTATTTCATCTCCCGAAGCTAGTAAATATACTGGCAAAATCTCGGTATTTTTTGCAGCTCCAGTTAAAGATATTAGCACGGGTCAAATTATTGGCGTAGTCCGTACCAGAACCCCTGTAGATCGATTGGATGTGCCATTAAAAGATTTCGCAAGTCAAGGGCAAAATTACCATATATTTGATCGTCGCAGTAATAAAATATTTATTAGTTCCAATGGTGAATACGCCGGAAAGTCACCAGATCTAGATATATCTGCGACAGAGAAGGGGGGACTAGTACCCCATAAAAATCAGAACTTGAGTACCGCTAACTCCGTAGGGCAGAATATAGATCTGCTGACGGCTGCGCCCTTTGACAAAATCGCAGGAATGCAACAATTACCTTGGGTAGCAATATCAGCGATCGATGAAAATGTTGCTTATAGTACCTTGACTGGACTACTGCTGACAATTTTGGCTGGAGCTGGTTTGACGGGCTTATTTACGATCGCCTTAGCGACCTTTTTTGCGGAGAAAGCAACACAACCAATTGATGCCGCAGCTAAGGCGGTAGAACGGATTGGGCAAGGGGATTTCAATCGCCGGATCGAAGTTACTAGTGAAGATGAGCTGGGCCAATTGGGTACTAACATCAACTTAATGGCTGGCCAAATTCAAGGACTATTGAACGAGCAGTCTGAGCAAACCAAGCGCACAGAACTATACGCGGAAATCTCCCGTGCGCGGACAACACAGGATTTGGAAACACCACTATCGCAAATTCTGATCGAAGCTCGCGAAATCATCAAAGCCGATCGATTGGTAGTGTATCGCTTTATGGCAGACAATCGCGGTTATGTCGCCGGAGAATCATATGGATCTGGCAGTAACAGTGCGATGGCGGAACAAGTCAATGACCCCTGTATTCCCGAAGAACTCCTAGCTGCCTATGCTAAAGGGCGGATCATCGCTAATGATAGTGTTGCTGAAAGCAACTATCATCCCGACCACAAGAACTTATTGACGCGCCTGAATATCAAGTCAAACCTGATTGTCCCAATCGTTCAAAATGGTAACTTACTAGGATTATTGGTCGCTCACCACTGCCAAGAGACTCATGCTTGGCAAGAGTGGGAAAGCATCTATCTCACTAAATTTGCCGAACAAATCGGTATTTCGCTGAGTGGTTTTACTATCTCCGAGCGGGGACAGCTTGATGCTGCCAGACAACGAGATAAAGCGGTGCGGGAACAATTACTATCGAGTATTTCTCGCGCTCAAACTACGGAAGAAATGTCTACGCCACTGGCTTTTATCCTCGAAGAAGCACGGTTAAAGCTGGAAACCGATCGAGTTGCTATTTATCGCTTTTTCCCTGGCTACGATGGTCATATCGTTGGGGAAGCAATTTTACCAGGGATTGTTAGTGCTTTTGGGGAGCGGATCGAAGATGCAGTGATGGCTCAGGAATCAATCGACAGCTATCGTGAGGGGGGAACTGTGGCGATTGATAACGTGACCACTGGTGAATATTCTACCGATCGTCAGCAATTATTTGCCAAGCTCCAAGTTAAGTCCAATCTCGTCGTGCCCATTCTCCAGGGTAACAACTTACTGGGACTAATCGTTGCTCATCACTGCAAACAGATTCATCAGTGGCAAGAATCAGAAATTAAGTATCTCCAAGAATTTGCACTGCCAATCGCTGCTTGTTTGGGTGGGTTTGCGGCAACTGAGCGGAGTCAGTATGAAGCGGAAGCATCGAGCAAACGGGCGGATACAGCCAAGCAAGAGAACGAAAACCGTCAGAAAGAACTATTCCGGTTATTGACCGAAATTGAAGGAGCTTCTGATGGTGACTTGACAGTTCGATCGGAAATCAGTGATGGTGAAATCGCGATCGTTGGGGACTTCTTCAACTCGATTATTGAAAGTCTACGAGACATTGTAACCACGGTAAAAACTGCCGCTGGGCAAGTTAACGGCTCAGTTGGTGCCAACGAATCAGATGTGCGATTGTTAACCGATGCTGCGACCAAGCAAGCAGACCAGATTCAACAGACTTTGACAAAAATCGAAAAAGTAACAATTTCAATTCAATCAGTAGCTACAGATGCTCGTCTAGCAGCAAATGTGGCAACATCCGCCGCAGCCACCGCCGAATTTGGTGGTCAAGCAATGGATCGGACGGTTCAAAGTATCTTGCAACTGCGGGAAACGATCGCTGAAACTGCCAAGAAAGTAAAACGGCTCGGTGAATCCTCCCAGCAGATTTCCAAAGTAACTGGACTAATTGACCAAATCGCCCTCCAAACCAACTTGCTCGCAATCAATGCCAGTATTGAAGCCGCTCGTGCGGGTGAAGAAGGACGCGGTTTCGCCGTCGTAGCCGAAGAAGTTGGTGAACTAGCCGCTCAATCCGCCGCAGCAACCAAAGAAATCGAAAAAATCGTCGAAACTATTCAACGAGAAACCAGCGCGGTAGCTCAAGCAATGGAACTAAGTACCACTCAGGTAGTTGAAGGTACCCAATCTGTCGAACAAACCAAAACCAGTTTGAAACAGATTATCGAACTCTCCAATCAAATGGATACATTCCTCAAATCGATCTCCACCGCCACTATCGATCAAGTTGAAACCTCCCAAGCAGTGAAGGTAGACATGGCCGCAGTCGCCCTGATTTCCACTCAGACCTCCGACTCCTCCAAGCAAGTATCCACCTCTCTCCAACAAACAGTTACCATCGCCCAGGCCCTCCAAGCTTCGGTAGGTAAGTTTAAAGTTGATGTCGATCGGAATTAGGGAAACAGTGAATAGTGAACAGAGTTTAGCGCGCTTGCGCGTTTGGGGTTCTAGTCCTTAGCTTCTGACTCAAATACTATCCCCTCAAATACTAATTCACTATTCACTATTCACTGTTCACTATTCACTAACTCCACAAGCAACCAGAAACTAGCCACTAGCCAACCCATGATTACCTCAGATCAAGAACAACAAGTCAAACTCCAATTTTTGGATGAAGCGACGGATTATTTAGATACCCTTGAATCGGGACTGCTGGGACTGGGTACTGGTGCAGTTGCTGACAAGCAGTTGGATGGACTCCTGCGGGCGGCACACTCGATCAAGGGTGGTGCGGCGATGATGGGTTACAAGACTCTTGCTAGTCTGGGACACCATCTGGAGGATTATTTCAAGATTATCCAGTATGGCAAGGCAGCTCCACCCGATGGTCAGATTGAACAGTTGATGCTAGGGACGGTTGATAAGTTGCGGCAGATTGTCGCCCTCAATCGTCAGGGCAAAGATGCTGATCAGGCTTGGCTGGCAGAACGGGTTGATCCCCTATTTGCTCAATTACGCGACAGGTTGGGCGAGTTCAATCCCGAAGATGAAGCCAATATGCTAGCTTCAGAATCTGGTGAGGATATTCTTGGTTTCATGTTTGAAACGGAAGTTGAACGCTCGCTCACCCAGTTAGAAGAGGCTGTTGATAGCGACAATTCTAATAGCTTATTTGATGAATTAGTGATTACTGGTGAGGAGTTAGGTGGTTTAGCCGAAATGCTTGAATTGCCTGCGTTGGCAACTCTATGTCAGTCAGTCCAGCAACATTTAACCGCCCAAACCCATCAAGTTCACGCGATTGCTGCTTTAGCCATTGCCGCATGGCGACGTACCCAAGCACTGGTATTAATTGGTCAGATCGCCAATCTCCCTGAAGAAATTGAACTTCCAGGTTCAGGAATTGTCAGTATCAATCAATCACCAGAAATCCCTGATTTTTATCGAGCTGATCCGCCAATTTTCAATCTCAATGAAGCTGAAACTATCCCTGGCTGGGGCGATGATGCTAATTTCAATGAGTCAGCAGTTATTGCCCTCAGTGAAGCTGAGACAGTTCCTGAATGGAGTAATATCAATCTCGACCCGATCGATCCCAATCCTATTCGCGAACTAGTAGATCTCCAAGATTTTGCGATCGATCCACCCATTACCATTGCCGATTTAGGTGGCGACCAAATGGCTGATTCAGTCCAGTTTGGAGCATATTCAGATGCCCATGATTTGAGTACCCTCGCCGATCCTTTTGCGGAGTTTACCAGTTCATTTCCACCAGCTTTCTCGACAATTACTGCCAGTGACGAATTAGAAGAACTAACACTAGCAGAACTAACAGAATTAGACACCAGAGAACATGGTGTAGAATCACTTAGCCAGGAAAATACCCAAGCAGATTCAATTGCTGTCGAACCACCAGAACTAGTCGATGCTTTTGAAAGACTCGATCTCAGTGGCGATCTTTCCTTTGACACCGATATCCCCGAACTATTCTCTGAATTATCTGGTTTTCTTCCTGATATTGCGGCAAAAGATTTATCTTCGGCAGTTTTCAATATTACCCCTAAACCCAAGGTAGATTATCTTGCCCAAGAAGCCGCAGATCTTTTCAGTGCCCTCGATGCCGCCCCAGAAGTAATTGATGAGTCACATCATCACAATTCTGATAATACTAGCGCGGTTAGCTCTACCGCCCAAGTTGTCGAGCAAACAATCCGTGTTGCTACCAAACAATTAGAAGAAATTGGCGACTTATTTGGCGAACTGACAATCGATCGCAATGGTCTCAATCTCCATCTCCAGGGGCTGCGCCAACTAGTTGTCAATCTCCAGCTCAAGGTCAAACAGCTAGAGCAATCCAATTTCAATCTCAGCGAAGCCTACGACGCATCAGCAGTTGACAAACAAGATCCTACTGCTCAAATTCACAATAATCCCAGCCTATCTAGCGATTTTACCAGCGAACTAGATCTACTGGAATTCGATCGATATAGCGAACTGCATATCCTGTCCCAAGAGGTGATGGATACGATCGTCCAAATCGAAGAACTAACCACAGATTTGGATCTCCAGCTCAACGATGCCGAGCGTACCAATCGCGACCTCAACCGTACCGCCAAACAGCTCCAAACCGGACTAACTCAAGTGCGGATGCGTCCAGTCTCTGAACTGTTCAATCGCTTTCCTAGAGCTATTCGGAACCTCTCGATCGAACATAGTAAACCGATCGATCTCCAGCTCAAAGGTGGTACCACCCTGATCGAGCGGGGTATTCTCGAATCACTCAACGATCCGCTGATGCACCTCGTCCGTAACGCCTTTGACCACGGGATCGAACCCAGTGCCACCCGTCTTGCCAATGGCAAATCCGCCACAGGTAAAATCGAGATCAATGCCACCTATCGCGGCAACCAAACCGTGATCACGATCAAAGATGATGGTGGCGGTATCGATCTGGACAAGATCCGTGCCAAAGTCAAAAAAATGGGCATGGACGACAAGGAAATCGCCAACTTCAAAGACAAGGAACTAATCGATCTAATCTTTGAACCAGGCTTCAGTACTGCTGCTAAAGTCACAGATCTATCTGGACGTGGGGTCGGCATGGACGTAGTGCGAACAAATATTCGCGCCCTCCGTGGGGATGTTTCTGTCGAGACCAAACTCGGCAAGGGTAGTACATTTACGATTACTGTTCCCTTCACGCTCTCGGTTGTTCGCGTTCTACTCGTAGAAGTCAACGGGCTATGGCTGGCTATTTCCAGTAATATTGTTGAAGAAATCATCTTGCTCAATCCTGAAAATGTGATCAGTACCGCTGGTCAAAAAATGCTCCAGTGGGATGACTTTACCGTCCGATTGATTCAACCTAGTCAGTACTTGCACCTGCCGGAATTTTCTACTCAATTAGCGACGGCGAGTATCCCCACGATCGATCGACCAACCGTACTCATGATCGACCAAGGACAAGATATTGTCGCCCTCCAAATCGATAAATTCTGGGGTGAACAAGAAGTCACCATTCGCCAACCTCTGGGCAGTCTCAAAATGCCCTCAGGTTTTACTGGCTGTACGATTCTCGGTGATGGTCGGATTGTCCCCCTGTTGGATGCGATCGAATTTATCCGCTGGGTTGATGGTGACTTTGCCATTGCGAAATCGGCTACTTCCACCCTCAATTTCCTCGATGACGACTCCAGATCGACACCTACAATCGTCCAAAAACCCCGTATCCTCGTCGTTGATGACTCGATCAACGTTCGTCGCTTTGTCGCTCTCACCCTCGAAAAAGCTGGCTACCTCGTTGAGCAAGCCAAGGATGGTCAAGAAGCGATCGAAAAGCTCCAAGCAGGTCTCCAAGCCCAAGCCGTCGTCTGCGATGTCGAAATGCCTCGGATGGATGGCTATGGTTTCCTAGCTACCGTTAAGGGTCTAGCTCCATTCAAGCATATCCCCGTCTTGATGCTGACTTCCCGCAGTGGCGACAAGCACCGCAAAATTGCCATGAATCTCGGTGCTAGTGGCTATTTCTCCAAACCGTTTAAGGAGCAAGAGTTACTGGAAACGTTGACACAATTGATGAATTAGGAATTGGTGAATAGTGGATGGTGGACCAATACGGTTCGGATAAGCTCCTCATGACCCTAAATTAGAGACTGAATAGCTTATTCTCTCGTTCAAAAACCTTGGATTTTTTTCTTAACCGAACCGTATTGAATGCCTGTAGTAGCCAAGGTACATAACAAGACTAGGGATACAAGAGGATTTTATAAGTATCTGCCGTTGGTTTCGTCGCTTGAGCGACAGCTTTGTCTAGATCCTTGAGCTGGTATCGATCGCTAATCAATGCATCCACATCAATGCGATGATTAAACACTAAGTCTGCTGCTAATGCTTGCACCCTAAATGAAGAACTATAACTACCCATTAAATCGATTTCCCGTCGATACAAAATGTTGGGATTGATCGGGATTTCTAGTTCATCGGGAAACTCAGCAAAAAATAGAATTTTCCCACCCTTCCGAGTACAATCCAAGGCTTGAAAAAAGGCTTTGTCACTTGGTACAGCCAGAATCGATGTATCGACACCTAAGCCACCAGTCAGAGCTTGTATTTTGGCAGTCAGATCGGGATCTCTCGCGTCGAAGGCTGCTTCAGCTCCGACAGATAACGCCTTTTCGACTCTGGCGGGAATTAAATCAGTGGAAATTGCTCTGGCTCCAAAATGTTTAACCAACATAATAAACGTCAAGCCAATCGGCCCAGCTCCAGTAATCAAAACTGTATCCCCAGCTTGAATATTCGCCTTCTTGACAGCCTTGAGACAGCAATTTGTTGGCTCGACAAAACTCGCTTGCTCATCGGTAACTCGATCGGGAATTGGGATCAAACCACCATTGCGGACGATATGTCCTGGTACTTTGACATATTCAGCAAAACCGCCACCACTGGGGGTAAATCCGGCGGTGGTGGTGATATTTTTGTAGACATCACACATCGAATAATTTTCGTGGAGACAGTAGTTGCAATGCATACAAGGAATATGATGCATCACAACTACCCGCTGCCCAACCTGCCAATCGCGAACATCATCACCCACTTTACTAATTACCCCAGCAGTTTCGTGACCAAATATTCTGGGTGGTTCATACAGCGGATACAGGATTTTTTTGATGTCTGATTGGCATAGTCCAACTACCTTCACCTGTACGAGTACTTCATCTGCGGCTAGTTCAGGAATGGGAATATCTTCGTAACTGAGATGATTGACTCCACGAAATACTTGAGCTTTCATAATTATGTTTCTAATAATGCAAACAAGCCATCATCCAGCTCATAGCCTAGCATTTGAGTCATGAACTTGAGCCGAACATGATCTTCGATCTGTTGATCCTGCAACCAATTGGTGAGTAGAAAGACACGGTGCATCACCCACAGTTCTAGAGCTTCAGGATTGTACTGGATCCCATCCTTGAGGCTAAATTGATGGGGAATTAGCATCGCCACATATCGCGCTAGTTCGCCAGCTTGCCAATCGAGCAGGAGCGGTAGATAGGGATAGTGAGCATCTAGCCGCAGAAACCACAGCCGAATTTCAGGAATTTCTGATAACTCGCGGGGATCTTGAGGATCTTGGGGATAATCGATCGAGAACTTAATTTCTAGGTCAAATTGTTTGGGATGCTGTGCTAGCCACGATTCGATCGCAATCTCAATGGTGGTTAGATCTAAGTTTTGGATTGCATCACTGCCAACACTAATGGTTGTCATAGTTTAGAGAGTCAGTATAAATAATTTATTAATACTAGACGTAGTTTAAAATAATATTATAAATGTTAAGATACTGGAAAAATCGCTAAATCTAGCCAAAATCCATATATTAAAGAAATCAGATTGCCCAGTTTCCAAATCCAGCACGACGTGATGCTGTTGTAACCAGTCAGTCTCAAATTATAAAAAATTATATTTTCGCCATATATTAACAACTGATATTTATTTCTGGGAGGAATGACTCGTGCAAAACAGTAAACGTCAAAAAATTGGGAATCAGTTAGTCTCTGCTTGGAAGAAATTTCAACCGCGCCAAAAATCAGGCAGTAGAAAGGGCAATCAGACAGAAGTCGATCGATCAGATCCCCTGAGGCAGGCAACGGAAACGGGCGAGACTATTGCCCATCCAGGCGAAGATCTACACCCAAAAGCTGTGAATAAACGGATGAATATTCCCAGTCGCGACCTCTTTAACGATCTGGTGGCACCGATTAGTAAGCTTAATTTACCAACTGTTCACGTTGAACCGTGGTCGGCATTTTGGGCGGTTTTAGCTGCAATGGTTGGTGGTACTGGGATTACTAGTTATTTGTTGTTGATTGCCGTACCCCCAACTCCCAACTGTCAAGGCACTTTACCGTTCTCCGCCGATAGCGAACGATTGTATTGTGCTCAAGTTGGGGCTGAAACCAAGGAACTACCAAAACTACGCAGTGCAATTACTTTAGTTCAAAATTGGACAGATCGTCATCCACTATATGCTGAATCCCAACGGTTGCTAAAATCTTGGTCGGAAGATTTGATCCGAATTGGGCGCAAGCAAGTAAATGAAGGTAATATCCAACAAGCGATCGCAACGCTGAAAATCGTCCCAATCACTAGTCCTGTCTACGATCTATCCCAAGAAACGATCGCCAAATGGTCAATTCAAGCTCAAGATAGTGGCAAAATCGATGATAAATTTGAGCAGGCGATGAAGTCTGGTGAATGGAACAAAGCATTTGCCGTGCTCCAATCAGTCCAACAGATGAAGGGAACTTATTGGAGTTCTTATAAGTACGATCAGATGGCTTCCAAACTCGCCAAAGAGCGAGATGGTTGGGACAGACTCCAGGAAGCCAAAGATGCCCTAGAAGCTAAAGATGGCGATGACTATAATGTTCGTGCCAAACGGATTGCGCTAGCAGTCAAAGCTGCTGCCAAGAAACAGCCAGTAGTCGAAGCACCATTGCCAAAAGAACCAGCACCGATTCTAAACGCGATGAAGCTGGCTAACCAGATCGATAAGAGTACCTATGTTTATCAAGAAGGGCAAACTCTACGGACTAAATGGAGCAAACATTTAGTGGGTTTGAGCGTCGATTTATATAAAGCAAAAAACTTTAACGAAGCAATCTCGATCGCTCAAAAAGTGCCTCAGGACGTGTCTAGTTATGCCGAAGCTCAAGATTGGGTCAAACTCAACCAAGCCCAGATCTGGGCGGGTAAACGTCACATCCTAGCGTTGATGGATGCGATCGCCCAAGCTAAGAAAATCCCTAAAACTAGTCCGATTTATACCCTCGCCCGCACAAAACAATCCAACTGGCAAGGAATGCTCAAACAACAAACCCAACTCCAATGGGCAAGAACTATTGCTAGCTTCCAGCAGCCTGCAACTCTAGCTTTGGCAATCCAAACCGCCAAACAAGTTCCAGCCCAAAGTGAAGTAGGTCAAACAATTCAATCAGAGATGTCTACCTGGAGTCAACAAATTGAAACTGTTGACAATCGGATTCTGCTCGTTAAAGCCAGACAAATTGTCAGCAATGGTGATTCCCTCGCCAACCTCAGAGCAGCCGTAAAACTCACAGGCAAGATTACTCAAGATCGCCCAATGGGTGAAGAGATTGTGGCATCTGTGGCTGAATGGACTGAAAAAATCCAAGTGATCGAAGATCGCCCGATCCTAGCTCAAGCGATCGAGACTGCCAAGCAGGGATATCTATCTCAGGCGATTAGCATAGCTAGTCGCATTACTGCTGGCAGATCCCTCTATCCAGATGCCCAATCCCAAATTCGCTATTGGAGCCTAACACTACAAGAAATTGCGGATCGACGGACACTCGATCGGGCAATTGCTACTTATCGGAGAGGGAATATCTCGAACGCGATCAACTTAGCCTCCACGATCAGTTGGCGCAGCCCGATCTATGACGATGCTCGTGTCTATGTATCTAATTGGCGGTCGCTCCTAGCACCTCGCTCGGTTCGGAACTAGGCTTTTAGGCTCTAGGCTTTAGTTAGAATGAAAAATATCGAGATTTCGTTGTGGGATGAAGGTAAGAGTCATGTTTTACAACAGTGGCAGTTTATTCCATCCGCAGCACCGATTCAGATTGGTCGATCTCCAGCACATCAAATTGCGATCGATCGACCATCAATTTCTAGACTTCATGCCACAATTACCTATACTAGTCTCCGCCAAGGTGGTGGCTACTGGGAAATTAGTAACCATAGTGCTAATGGCACATTTGTCAATAGCTTTTCAATCAATAAAGTATTATTAACTGACGGCGATCGAATTCAACTAGCTCAAGACGGGGTATTATTGACCGTTCGGCTAGATGTTAAGCTAGTCGAGCCAGTTGTCTGCAAACATCCAGACAACCCTGCGGATACCCTATTCTGTAGCCACTGCGGTCAACCAATTGTGGTTAGCCATCGGATTCGGAATTACCAGATCCTCAAAACTCTGGCAGTTGGCGGCATGGGCACGACTTATTTAGCCTGGGATACGGCTAAAATGTTGGTGCTCAAAGAGATGAATGCAGACATGGCAGAAATTCCCAAAGCGCGGGAATTATTTGAACGGGAAGCCAAAATTCTCCAAAATCTTCACCATCCAGGGATTCCGCAATATTACGATTTCTTCGTTGCCAGTCAGCGCAAATATCTAGCGATGGAGCTGATCCACGGGCAGGATTTGGATCTGTACATCCTAGAACATGGGGTCGTCACATTGGATCAAGCGATCGACTGGATGATTCAATTATGTGAGATTTTGGGCTATATTCACCACCAACAACCGCCCCTAATTCATCGGGATGTCAAACCCGCTAATATTCTGGTGAGGGCAATCGATCAACGGATCTTCTTACTCGATTTTGGAGCTGTCAAAGAAACTGGAACTCTAGGTGGTACTAAAATCGGCGCACCAGACTACATGGCACCAGAACAAAATAATGGTCAACCCTGCACTCAGTCGGATTTGTACGCTGTTGGCCCCACCTTGATTTTTCTGCTCACTGGACGCAATCCGGCTGAATTCTTGGAATTACAACCAGATGGCTATCGTTTTAATGTTGCTTCAATTCCCACAATTACGCCGCTAGTCCAAAGTCTGATCGATAAAGTCACCCAACGTCGATCTCAAGATCGTTATCTGACGGCAAGAGATTTGGCTCAGGCACTTAGGACGGCTTTAGTTGTTAGGTTTTAGGTTTTAAGGTCAAATCATCTATTTTTTAATACGTTCAGATTCGTCTCTCCGAAACTTTCGATCTATAACCATCGATCGTGTGTCAAAATGCAATGTAGTCGCGCACCAGGAAGCAGCAGTTGAGTAATTCAGATCGATCTAGACCAGCAGATACCTCGGCTCATCTAGATAAGAGCGAAGATATTCCAGCAGCTTTGCGGAATGAAGATTCAGATCGAGATCGAGCGAACTTCATCAACAGCGGCGCAAAGTCCCCTCGATTACCATTCGGATTGATCGCTTTAGGCTTGGGAATTTTGGTTGCGGGTGGAGCGATATTTTCTGTCCTTTCCGCTGCCAAAGCTCCTCTCGATAGCTTTCAGACACCCACCGTCGCGGCTAACGATCCTCAAAATCCAGATTCCTCAACCAGCAATAATAGTCAGCCCGCAGATGTCGATAACCTGTTAAATCATCTCTCCTACGAGCAAGCACCCGATGCTGAACTAGTCTCCATCGGCGGCGGCTATCGGCTCCGAAAAGCTGCTGCGATTAAGTTTCAAGCGATGGTAAGTGCTGCTCGATCGAGTGGTGTTAACATTACAACAATTTCAGCATTTCGATCGGTCGAGGATCAAAAACGCCTCTTTTTTGGAGTCGGAGCCGCACGGGGACAGCAGCCAACCAAACGCGCCGAAGTCAGCGCACCACCCAAATATAGTGAGCATCATACTGGTTATGCTGTCGATATCGGCGACAGCTCGGTACCAGCCACCAATCTCAACCAAAATTTTGACACCACACCCGCTTATAAATGGATGAAAGCCAACGCTGCTACCTACAGTTTTGAGCTATCTTTTCCCAAGGACAACATTCAAAAAGTTAGCTATGAACCTTGGCACTGGCGATTTGTTGGGGATATCAATAGTTTAGAAACTTTTTATAAGGCGCATAATTTGAAGGGGAAGTGAATAGTGGATAGTGAACAATGAACAGTCACCAATTAAAATAATTAGTGGACTTTGCTAGTACGACAGACCTATAGTAGTTATATATTGAATTTAAGTATAACCACCAATGGATTTAACTAAAGCCCAAAAAGAACTCTACGATTGGCTAGTAGATTATGTGCGCGAAAATCAGCACGCACCATCTATTCGTCAAATGATGCAAGCAATGGATCTCAAATCTCCTGCGCCGATTCAAAGTCGATTGGAACATCTGCGAAATAAAGGCTTTATTGAGTGGGCAGAGGGCAAAGCACGGACAATCAAAATTCTCAAATATGCAGCGGCTGGTATGCCTATTTTTGGAACGATTGCCGCAGGGGGATTGGTTGAACCATTTACAAATGATGTTACCGACAGGTTGGATTTATCTCCACTTTTTCACCAGTCCGACTATTTTGCCCTGCAAGTGATGGGAGATAGCATGATCGATGATTCGATCGTCGAAGGAGATATGGCTATCATGCAGCCCGTTAAGGACTCCACTGATGTGAAGAATGGCACGATTGTCGCTGCACGAGTAGATGGTCAAGGTACAACTCTCAAACGCTATCATCGTCAGGGCGAGCATATCACCCTCCAAGCTGCCAATCCCAAATACCAGCCGATCGAATCTGAAGCTCATCTAGTTCAGGTTCAAGGGGTCTTAATCGGTGTTTGGCGCGGTTATCAATCGATTAAAAGATAAGTTAGCAATAATGGTAGAGGTAATTCATGAATTGCCCCTGCCATTTGCATTTTAATATTCGATCGAATTCACAGACTTCGCAGGCGCATTTTCCGCGTCCAGACGAGGAGTACTGATAGGAAAATGAGTAATGGTACAGCTAAGATATATCGATCGGGTGACATCATAAATTGCTGATAACTCTCGATCAAACTATCGCCCCAAAATAGGGCAATCGTCGCGCCTACAGCGATAAATGGCCCTAGTGGTAATGGTTTAGTTAGCTGATTTGCACCCGCGTTGCCACCATGTTTGATCATGGAATAGCCAGCCACAGCCATAAAACCCACCAAAGCCAGAGCCGAAGCCATTCCACCTGCCAATAACACCACCTTCCAACTAGTCCAAGCTCCAATCATTGCCATCAGCTTGGCATCACCGCCACCCTGGGCTAGTTGCCCCATCATAATACTCCCGATGATTTGAATGGCATCATAAATCCAGATCCCAAGCACCATCGCCAGAATACCTTGAATGAAATATTCCTTAGATCCCAGAATTGCCCGCTGATCCAAAAAACCAGCCGTAGCTTGAAAAGCTAATCCTAATACTAGTCCAGATTGAGTAATCGGATTGGGTAGTGTCATTGTATCGAGATCGATCAATGTTAGTGCCAGCAGCCAACACATCAGCAACGAATAGCCAACTGTCTGAATTGACAGCCCATAGCGATTGTAGACAAGCACAAAAATGATCGCAGTGATCGCTTCAATCAGCGGATAACGGGGCGAAATCGGCGTGCGGCAATGGCGACATTTGCCCCGCAACAACAACCAGCCCAAGATCGGGATATTTTCGCCGATTCCCAATTGATGAAAGCACTTAGGACAGCGAGATGGCGGCCACAAAATCGACAAACCTGCGGGCACACGATAAACTACGACATTGAGAAAACTCCCGATCGCCGCACCCAACCAAAATACTATAATTTGAACGATCGTATCGTAAATATTCACTACTATAACGAGCTACCAATGGCGATAGAAATAGACAATCTACGTCTATAATTCCCACTCATCATTCACCACTCACCATTTACCAACCTAATTAAACTCTAGTTCCAGTCGATCGACCGAAATAAAGCATTCTTGAGGTAAGAGAATTGGATAGCTACTAAAAATCAATTTGCCCCGATAATTAAGCTTATTCATCGCGACCCCAATCGGTTGTCTCCGTCTGTCTCGATCGGGGTTAATCTGACAATAGTAACTATAAATATCTTGACCAGCTCTAATTAACGCTGGATCGAATAGTCCGTAAAAATCTTGCTGGGGCATCTGAGTAGAATTAGCAGTGGGTGGCTCGATCGTCAACACAGTGTTTATCGCTAAAATTATTTTGGATATTACTTAGGATAAATTGGGTGATTCTAGAGGTAATTTGATCAAATCGATCACCACCCGTTGCTAAATTAAGTTTTTCTAAGGTTTTTCTAGGGCTGCAATTAAAATTCGACCCATTTCACGACAGCCAACGGCAGTCATGCCTGATGACATGATATCACCAGTTCTGTAACCTAGATCCAAAACCTGCAAAACTGCCGCTTCAATGCGATCTGCTGCCACTGGTTGACCCAAGCCATAACGCAGTAGCATCGCGGCACTTAGCACTTGCGCTAGCGGATTTGCTTTGTCTTGTCCCGCGATATCTGGAGCTGAACCATGTACTGGTTCAAATACACCCAAACCAGTCGAACCCAAACTCGCCGAAGGTAGCATCCCAATACTGCCCGTCAACATCGCCGCTGCATCGGAGAGAATATCACCAAATAGATTGCTGGTAACGATCGTATCAAATTGCTTGGGCGCACGAACCAACTGCATCGCCGCATTATCCACATACATGTGTGTCAGCTCCACATCAGGATAATTTTTGGACATTTCGATCACTCGATCGCGCCATAATTGGGATACTTCCAATACATTTGCCTTATCCACCGAACATAGCTTTTTCGTCCGCTTTTGGGCAGTTTCAAACCCAACCTTGGCAATTCGATCGATCTCACTTTCTGTATACGCCATCGTATTTACCCCCCGCTTTTCTCCCGTCTCCGTCGTGAAAATCCCCTTGGGTTCGCCAAAGTACACTCCGCCAGTCAATTCTCTGACTACCATCATATCCACCCCCTCAACGATCTCCCGTTTGAGGCTAGAAGCGTCGATAAGCTGTGGTAAAACTGCCGCAGGTCGCAAATTAGCAAATAGACCCAATCCCGCTCTCAAACCCAATAAACCCGTCTCTGGGCGAAGATGACGAGGCAAATTATCCCACTTATAGCCCCCAATGGCAGCGAGTAGTACCCCATCGCTCTGCTTACAAGTATCTAAAGTCTTTGCTGGCAGCGGTTCACCAGTAGCATCGATCGCCGCACCACCGATCAAAGCCGTGGTAAATTCAAACTGCAACCCCGCTTGCTTGGCGACAACCTCCAGCACATCTACAGCCACTGCCATAATTTCTGGGCCAATTCCATCCCCAGGTAATAATGTGATGCGATAAGTTTGAGTCATAGTCATTGCTTTGCGATCGATAACTTGATATTCTACTGTCGATTGCGACAAATCACTAGGGTTTAGGCTTTGGGCTAATAGCCAGAATCCACATCTGACCAAGAACATCTAACCTCTTTTCCCTAATCCCTAATCCCTAATCCCTAAAAAATGACTCACACCAACGATGATGCCACCCGCGTGCGGGTATTAAGTGAAGCCTTGCCTTACATCCAAAAATTTGCCGGACGTACCGTAGTCGTCAAATATGGCGGTGCTGCGATGAAAGATGGCAGCCTGAAGGAAGGAGTGATTCGAGATCTCGTATTTATGTCTTGTGTGGGGATTCGTCCGGTATTGGTCCATGGCGGTGGGCCAGAAATCAATAGCTGGCTGGAAAAAATTGGGATCGAACCACAATTCAAAGATGGCTTGCGGGTCACTGATGCTGCGACGATGGATGTGGTGGAGATGGTATTAGTCGGACGGGTTAATAAAGAAATTGTTTCGTTAATTAATCAAGCTGGTGCTAAAGCAGTTGGGCTATGCGGCAAAGATGGGAATTTAATTACCGCACGTCCCGATGGGCGGGAAGAAATCGGGTTTGTGGGTGAGGTGAGTAATATTAATGTGGATATTCTCAATACTCTAGTTAAAAGTGGCTATATTCCGGTTGTCTCTAGTGTTGCCGCCGATGAAAATGGACAGGCTTATAATATCAATGCCGATACCGTTGCGGGTGAAATTGCGGCTGCACTGGGAGCCGAAAAACTGATTTTGATGACAGATACACCTGGTTTGATGAGAAATTTCAAAGATCCCACTACTCTAATTCGCCAGTTGGATATCCCAGGCGCACGGGCGTTGATTGAAGATGGGACTGTCAGCGGGGGGATGATTCCCAAGCTCACTTGCTGTGTTCGCAGTCTCGCCCAAGGTGTCAAAGCTGCTCACATTATCGATGGACGACTATCCCACTCTCTTTTACTAGAAATTTTCACCGATAATGGTACTGGTTCGATGATTGTTTCTTCGGGGATGAGATAGTTTACTATTCTTCGATCACCTGCGGGGGAGGGCGGGTTCGTTTGTAAATTCTAGTGCAAATGACATTCTTAGCATAAACCCGCCCCTACAGATCCTTACAAATACTCACTCCTGTGACTTTCGATACTGACTATCAATCTGGACAAATTGCCTTTGAGCGGGGTGAATACCGCCAAGCTGTGAGCTGTTTATTAGCTGCACTCGCACAAGTCCAGCCAAATACCAAAATTGGTGGTGAGGTGCAGGTGTGGCTAGCGACGGCATACGAAGCTACAGGGCAAATCTCTGAAGCCAAAGCTCTATGTCTACAACTCTCCAATCATCCCAATCTGGATACTCGCCAAGCTAGCAAGCGGATGCTGTATATTATGCAGGCTCCAGAATTGACGCGGCGGGATGAGTGGCTGATCAAGATTCCTGATTTATCCCAAATCGAGGATGCCGAAGGTAATGCTCCGGTGAATAACATGCCGATTTTACCGTCCAAAGCTAAGGTGAAAGTGAAATCGCTGGATGAGATTTACGCACCTGTAGATCTGAGTCAAGTTAATACCAAGGATAATGGATTTATCTCGATCGCCCTAATTTTGACGATCGTCATTATTTGCGGATTATGGTTTGCAGCAAAATAGTCACAAAAAACCACCGAATCGATTCGGTGGTATCTCTGGTTAGCTAAAATGCCTTCAGAGATTGGAGTTAAGCTTTTTTGCCTTTACCAAGGACTTCTGATTTGAAACTATCAATCTCGTCAGTTAATTCTTTCCGAGTCGAAGCTTGGAGCAGATAACGATAGACAAACCAACTAGTATATCCAATTCCTACTAATTCAAAAGTAGGTGCTAGTAGGGGAATTTCATTGATAGCTGACAGGATTGCTAGAGTCAGTTTGACTCCCACAATCAAACCCACAATTAGGCCGATACTAGTAACTAGACTCTTGTTATTAGTATAAATTTGGGTTGCATAGGCTGGTAGTTCAGCAACAACGTCGAGAACTTGTCTGACTCCATCAGGCAAGCTAGCTGTGGACAGATCTGGTGAAACTTTCGAGATTGAACCACTTCCAGCAGTATTCAGTCCTAAGGGATTTGCGGGAATATCAATGGTCACAGTTTCTGCGGATTGAGTAGATTCTGGTGTATCGCTCATGGGTTGATTAATCCTTCTTTCAAAATTGGTAGGGCTAGCAAGTAGCAGTCGAGTTGCGTTAAAAAAATGATCTCACACAAACGCTCTTGCCGATTTTATCAGGTGCAGCTAAAGGATCATAGGGTGAAACCAATCCAAGTGTAAAATAATTACCTGAAATTTGGTTACTAGCCGTACCGCTGATGAGATTCATATAAGCTACAACGGGCGATTTGCGCCATCTGGCTATATTTATCATCCAATTATAGCCGAGCATCCCGACAGACTTGATTAATCGCAGTTGTTCTTAAAATTGTTACGTATCGCAATAGAGAGGTTCGGGATTAGGCTTTAGGGATTAGGGATTGGAAGTTAGAAATATGCACTCATCAAACAACCCAAAGCCCTAAGCCTAAGCTACTGCTGCCAATTGACGAGTTGCCAGATTGCTAAAATCCTGGCTCCACAGTAGTTCACAGGAGTTATTGGGACTCTCGATTAATTTTACCTTGTGTAGCTGTGCGCCAAGTTCACTGATTGGTCGCTCAATCAGGTGTCCGATATAGACAGCAATGTTTTCAGCAGTGGGGACGACTTTGGCGAAGTGGGCAATATCTTTGTTCAAGAAAGTGTGATCTAGTGGCTGTACGGCATATTCATCAACTAGTTGATGAAGTTTGACCAAATCGACGATCATCCCTGTGCGGGCATCGATTTCGCCTGTGACAGTGACTTCGAGATGATAGTTGTGTCCATGTCCATTGACTCGCGCACATTTGCCGTAGATCTCACTATTTTGTTCGAGAGTGAGACTATCTAGTGCTAGACGGTGAGCTGCGCTGAAGTGAGTACCGATGGTGAGTGAGGCTTCCATGTCTTTACCTGTATATTCTGCGGAGAGTTTGGGATGTTCAAATAACTGAATGCGGACGAGCGGAAAATGTGGGGCTAGTTTCTGCCAAATGATTCGCGCAATATTTTCGGTAGTGGGCAGGGTTGTCTGAAATTCTGACCACACATCGTTGAGGAAGCTGTAATCCAATTGTCCAGTTACTTCTTTTTTGATTACATGTTTGACATCGGAGAGGTTTAGCACCATCCCGTAGTCGTCGATATCACCATAGAGCGAGATATACAGGACATAGTTGTGTCCATGTCCTTTGGGCTGGGCGCACTTGCCAAATGCGGCTTGGTTTTCCGCCTCGCTTAATTCTGGCAACCAATACCGATGGCTAGCCGAAAACTCAGCGCGACGGTGGATAATACATTTCATGAAAACTTAATATAAACTTATATGTCTACTAGGATACTGCTTTTGAAATAGAGAGTGCAAAGTACTGGACTGAGCCATCAAGCTATACTATTCCCTATCCCCTATCCCCTACCCTCGATTATGGAACGTGGTTTGATGTGGCTCCCGTTACTTGGAGCGTTTATTTGGTTGGCGAGAGCGGGTGCTAATGAGTATCAGAAGCTAGAAGCTTATAAACGTTGGGCGGTGGGATTCGATCGATACAAGTACGATATCTACTCGGTAATTGGAATTAAAGGTCGAGATCTGAGTTGGGGTAAGCCAACTAAACAGGAGCCAAAAGATCTCCAAACATTTAGTCTCGATCGAGTCAAGCAGATCCAATTAGTGATTGATAATCAACCAATTGATTTAGATAACCTACCAAACAATGGTAAGAAAATCAATCTCCAATTCCAGCTTACAGACACACCAGAACTGATCGATATTCCATTTACAGAAGTCCTCATGGCATCTGAATGGGCTAAGTTTCTTAGCGGTAGAATTGGGGATCAATCTTAGGAGTACATATCATCACTCTGCACCGATTTTCAACTCATGAAGATTCCAGAATGGGCCATTAATTGGTGAATAGTCGATCCCTTTAACTCGATTTCTGATTGCTGAAAATGATAGTGCATTAACTAAATAGATACAGGGTAAATTTTCTTGAGTGATTTTCTGCGTTTCGATGTAGAGATCGCGACGCTTACCTTCGTCTAATTCCTGAGCAGCTTGAATATATAGATCATCAATTTTCTGTTCCCAATCAGCAATTTTACGGTCAGTTAGTTGTGGCTTTCCGGCTTGAGGCTTGAGATTGAATAGATGAGAACCACCATCCACAGACCAAAAATTAGCACCATCATTTGGTTCAACACCACCTGTAAAACCGATAATAAAACTATCCCATTGGAGCGAATTATCAACTTTATCAATCAATAGACTAAAAGCGATCGGTGTAAAATCTACATCAATGCCGATTAAAGCTAGATCTTGTTTGACTTGTGTGCCTAATGCTTCCCTGATTTTATTTCCAGAATTTGTAAGTAGTGTAAATCTAACTAGATTACCCTGATCGTCAACTAGTTTATTTTGATCGTTGTATTTAAACCCTGCCGCAGTAAATAAACTCTTGGCTTTTTGAGGATTGTAATCATATCCAGGCAATCCCTGAGCGCGAGATAAGTAGTAAGGACTAGGTACTGAAATCGGCGAATCCTGAGGCGCACCCAAGCCACGATAGATATTATTAATCATCCGTTGACGATTGATACCATAAGCGATCGCTTGTCGGAATTTAATATTATTGAACCAGCGAGATTTGATCGGATCTACTAGTGGTTTACCATCTCTTTCACCTTGATTGAGATTAAATGTTAGAAATGTCGTCCCGGTTGAAGGGCCACCACTATAAATTTTGTAGTCACCTTTTTTTTCTTCTTTTTTAAGTAGAGAAAAGAAATCAGGAGAGACAGCATAAGAATCTAAACCGCCCGATCTAAACTGAACTAGAGATGTATCTGTAGATTCGACAATTTGCCAGACTATTCGATCGATATAAGGCTGCTGCTTACCATCGGTATCTTTACGCCAGTAGTAGGGATTTTTTTTGAAGACCAATCTTTCACCAGGCGTATATGAATCTAGCATATACATGCCATTAGAAACTAAATCCCCAGGCTTGGTATTCAGACCCCAAGTACCTAGAAATAGCGGTTTTCCCTTCTCATCTTTTTGATTAATGGTCGGACGTAATTTGTGTGCAGGTAAAATACTAATCCCCAAAGTTCTCAGGAATGGTGCAAAAGGTTCAGGTGTGGTGAATTGAATCCGATTGCTATCAATCTTTTTGATAGTGGGTAGTTTCCGCTCTTTACCAATTTTGAGAATATCTCTGGTATCGGTGGGAATCTCTTGATTAAAATAAACTTCGTTAAAAGTAAACGCGACATCATCGATCGTTAAAGGTTGACCATCTGACCATTTAAGATTTGGTTTAAGTTTAAAAGTAACACTTTTAGTATCTGGTGAGATTGTCCACGATTCTGCTAATGCTGGCTGAACTTTTCCTTTACCATCTTCTGTAATTAAGCCTTCTCCGACATAGCCAAAAATATTTGGTGATTCGTTACTAAGTGCTGGATTAAAAGTTTTGGGGTCGGTCAGAATCGCATAAACTAACTGATTCTTTGTCTCAGCAGCAGATGAACTAATAATTTGCCGACAACTGCTAATGCCAATCACGATCGCCATTATCACGAATAAAATCGACCAGCGTTGCCCTTTAGCAGATAACATATTTTCTGACATGATTAGAATGATCTCAGCCCAAGCCATTAACTATAATATATTTTTGAGATCGGATCTGACAAGTGCAATCTCCTTTAAGATTGAATCATAAATTACCCCTCATCCCTAAGCTTGTGAATTTACGCCTTTTGATTCCATTTTTTGACCCAACGGTAAAAGATTGGTCATTAACAGCCAGATTAATGCGGTGGCTGACATTTTTATGGCTAGCGATCGGTATGTTCGTTCTATTCTCAGCTTCTTATTATCATGGGGAGATCGAAAAGAAGGATGGACTATTCTATTTCAATCGTCAACTGATGGCAATTGTAGTTAGTTTATTGATATTTAATGTGATCGTCCATACACCCCTAAATAAACCACTAAAGCTCGCCCAATGGATTTTATTGGGAATTTTAGGTTTACTACTATTGACTGTATTTACCAGTGTAGGTAAAAATACAATGGGTGCAACTCGGTGGATTGCGATCGGTCCAATTCAACTCCAACCATCAGAATTGATTAAACCATTTTTAGTATTGCAAGGAGCGAAACTTTTTGGTCAATGGGAGCGGTATTCTCAAAAGGTCAAAATTATCTGGCTAGTGGTGTTTGTAATCGTCTTATTAGCAATTTTAAAACAACCAAATCTTAGTACCACATCCTTGTGTGCGATCGGGTTGTGGTCGATCGCTTTTGCCGCAGGCTTACCCATTCGGCAGTTATTATTCACCGGATTAGGCGGGATATTTTTAGCTGGATTGAGTATGATCATTAATCCATACCAGCTCACAAGAATGCTGTCTTTTGTCAATCCCTGGGGCGATGCTCGTGGTGATGGATTTCAGTTGGTACAGAGTTTGATGGCGATCGGATCTGGTGGCTTTTTGGGTAATGGTTTTGGTGCATCTCAACAAAAATTAGGCTATTTGCCCATTCAGGATACAGACTTTATTTTCTCGGTATTTGCAGAGGAATTTGGCTTTGTCGGGAGTATTCTATTACTAATGTTAGTAATTAGTTATGCCAGTTTAGGATTATATATTGCCAGTCGCAGCCATCATCCTGTACATCGGCTGGTTGCGGTGGGAGCGACAATTTTTATCGTGCTGCAATCATTGTTCAATATCGGTGTTGCTACGGGTGTATTGCCAACTACGGGCCTGCCATTGCCCATGTTTAGTTACGGTGGCAGTTCAATGGTAGCATCTCTCATTCAGTCGGCACTGCTAATCCGAGTCGCACGAGAATCAGCAATTGCTCCAGTCGCTCAACTGGGGAGACAGGTGTGAAATAAGCAGAAATCAGTCATTTCTACGGTGATTAATCTAGGGATTAGCGGTATCGTTTAGTGGGTCAGCGAGTATTTTCACCATGCCCCAAATTACCAAAGCTCAACCCCGACGGGCATTTTTAACACCTAGATTTAATCGCTGGGTGTTGCGGCTAGTCAGTATTGTGCTGCCTTATTGGTTAAAATATAAGTTGTCGATTACCCAGTTCGATGTGGTTGATATTGATCGACTGGTGGAGGTGTATAAGCAGTCACAAATGGGTAGATTGCGACTAATTTTGGCTTTTAGACATCCGAGTAGTGATGATTCCTTTTGTTTAGGTCATCTATTGACAAAAAAATTACCAACTGCTGCGAGAAAACACCGAATTTCGTTGAAATCTCCTGTATTTGCCCACTTTCTCTATGATCGAGGCGTTTCGCTGTGGGCGGGCAAGAGTGCTAATTGGTTGTACCCTAAGTTGGGAGCGATCCCCATTCATCGCGGTCGATCGAGTCAGATGGGATTGGATACCGCGCGCGAGTTCCTAGTCAATGGTCAGATGCCCCTGGCAATGGCCCCAGAAGGCAGGATGAATGGACATAGCGAGTTTGTGAGTCAACTGGGATCGAGTGCAGCTCAAATCGGCTTCTCCGCGATGGCGAATCTGATTGCGGCGGGGAGATCTGAAGATGTCTTGATTGTGCCGATCGGGATTCAATATTATTATCTAGATCAGCCGTGGTCAGAATTGGAAGCCATAATTCATCAATTGGAGCTAGACTGTGGTTCAATTGTCGATCGGCGTGATTCAATTGTGGCAATTGATCAGAGACAGAGCGATGGACGACCGATGCGAAAGCTGCTCTACGACAGAATCTATAATCTCAGTCAACACTTGCTCTATCAAGCTGAGAATTTTTACGCTCAGTTCTATCATTACAAAGTTCCTGAACGTCCACCACTAGATCGATCGATCTCCCGAACTGAAATCGATCGTAGGCTGCAAAGTGTCCTCGCTTTTGCGCTGAAAATATCCGAAACCTATTTTAATCTCGAACCAAATGGGAATAATTTTGAGCGATGTCGGCAGATCGAGCAAGCTGGTTCAGACTGGATTTATCGAGAGGAATTAGTGCCACCAGCTAGTTTAGATCGAATTAGTCGTAAATTAGCCGATCGAATTGCCACGGAAGCCGATGTGCGGATGTGGCACATGCGACTCTTGGAAAGCCTCAGATCCATCACTGATTCATACCTCAAAGATCGACCGACAGTCGATCGATTTATAGAAGTTACCCTATTGTTGTGGGACTTAATCGCTAGAATTAAAGCCGAAAAACCAGCCAACCGACCAATCCTCGGTAAACGCCGTGTCCAAATCACGATTTGCAATCCGATTCCCCTTTCTGACTATTGGGATCGCTATAAGCTCGATCGACAAGAAGCTCGAAAAGTTGTCTTGGATCTCACTCAGGAGTTACAGACAGTGATGGAAGGGACAATCGATCGGGAGTAGGGGACTTGGGGACTATTCACTATTCACTATTCACTATCCACCATCCACCATCCACCAAAGGCTAAAAAGCTTAACCAAACGCCGCCGATAAATATTACAATTAAAGTTAACAAAATTTAATCACCTTCTCATAGTTCTGGCGTTATCTATGACTGTAATTCCGCAACTGCCAGCGTCTCCGGTGACACCATTGCTCGCACGCCTGACTAATAAACTCAATCGAATCGATCCCTCCCCTGGGCTGGTAGTCATGCTTTTATCCGTCCTGATTGGCGGTACGGCAGGACTCGGAGTGGTACTGTTTCACTACCTAATCGATTTTTTCAATAGCTCCTCTCATAATTTGGTTGTCGATGAGATCAAAGGGCTACTGCATATTCAAGGAACTTGGCTGGTTGCTCTGGTCCCCGTGCTTGGTGGCGCAATTATCGGAGCCATGCGTTGGTATTGGCGAGATTTTGGGCCAAATATGAATTCGATGATTGCGGCGACCCAAGCGGGTAAGAAGATTACGCCGTGGCGGGGATTGGTCAAGATGGTGGCGGCGGCGGTATCATTGGGAACTGGTGCTTCACTTGGTCCTGAGGGGCCAAGTGTGGAAATTGGCGCGAATGTAGGGATGTTCCTCGGACAAGCTTTACATGCCTCTCAGGAGCGGCAGCGGTTATTGCTCGGTGCAGGTGCAGCAGCGGGGATTGCAGCGGGTTTTAATGCACCGATCGCTGGGGTATTTTTCGCGTTAGAGTTGGTATTAGGTACGACGTTTGCGACCTCGGCAGTGAGTGTGGTGGTATTGGCGGCGGTGGTAGCATCGTTGATTGCTCAGATTGGTTTGGGTGCCAAACCTGCATTTGCAATTCCGGTGTATGAGGTCAAGAGTTTATTAGAGCTACCACTGTATCTAGTCTTGGGCGGGTTGGCGAGTCTAGTCGCTTTTGCTTACACTCAGACTGTAAACTTTGCGCGGGCAGCATTTCAGGGTAAAGTCAGCTCGGTGTCATGGTTGGGAAAAATTCCTGGCTACTTGACTCCAGTAATTGGCGGCGCGGTGGTGGGAATTGTGGCTTTAAAGTTTCCCCAAGTAACGGGGATTGGCTACGAAACGATCGAAGCAATGTTGCAGGATGTCCAGTTTTCAGTCTTGCTGCTAGTTTCAATTCTGATCGTCAAAACGTTGATGACAGCGGTAAGTTTAGGCAGTGGTTTAGTCGGTGGTTTATTTGCGCCGTCGATGTTTTTGGGCGCGACGACAGGAGCGATTTATGGTAAGTCCTTGGTGCTATTATTTCCGGCACTCAGTACCCAAATTGCTGCCCCGCCAGCCTATGCAATGGTCGGAATGGCTGCGGTACTAGCGAGTAGTGCTAGAGCACCCTTAACGGCGATTCTACTGATGTTTGAGTTGACTCGCGACTATCGGATCGTCCTACCTGTGATGGCATGTGTCGGGTTGAGTATGTGGGCGATCGAACGGATGAACCCCAAAGCCAAGTCACCAGACAAATCAGATAAGTTGGATAAATTAGCCCTGAGTGTGCAGCCAGATGGAGATTTAGCCATTCTGCAAAATCTCCAGGTTCGCGATGTGATGGGTACCAATTATCTTCAGTTATCCGATCGATTAGATATTCTCGCGGCTGGGTTAAAATTGACTCAAAATAACTGTCATAGTGCGTTGGTAATTGACGATCGCCAGGAGTTAGTCGGAATTATCACACTGCACGATTTGAGTCGGGCAATCTCCCAGGCAGAAGCATCATTACAAACCAGTTTATTGTTAAGTAATGGCATTGGCAGTATTTGCACCAAACATCTTTTTTACGCTGAGGTAGATGAACCGATTAGCGAAGCAATCGATCGAATGAATGCCAGGGGTTTACATCAGTTACCCGTAATTGACAATTCCCAACCTGGATTGGTGATTGGCATTCTCCAGCAAGAACACATTGCGCTTGCCTGTAGCGTTGCTACTACTCGTCAGGCCTTGAGTAAGTATGAGATTATTGCTATAGATACGATCGAGATAGATAAATTACCCCGACTAAAATCACAGATCACTTGGCACGCTTGATAATTAGTTGATAGTTGTTGGCCGAAGCCCTGACCTAAAAAAGGGTGAGCAATTGCCCACCCTAGATATTAATCTAAAATTAGAATCGATTAACCCAAGACAGATTTCGCTGTTTTCACAACGTTATCGACAGTGAAGCCAAACTTCTCCATCACAACGCCGCCTGGAGCCGAAGCACCAAATCGATCGATTGTAACTAGTCCACCATCGATACCGACGAAGCGGTGCCAACCCTGGCTACAAGCTGCTTCTACTGCTACCCGTTTGGTGACAGCTTTAGGGAAGACAGACTCTTTGTAAGCTGCGTCTTGCTCGTCAAATAATTCCCATGATGGCATGGAGACTACGCGGACTTTGGTGCCTTCGGCGGTGAGTTTTTCCGCTGCGGTGACACAGAGCATGACTTCGGAGCCAGTACCGATCAGGATGATATCGGGAGTACCTTCAGAGTCTACGATCGTGTAAGCTCCTTTGGCTACGCCAGCGATCGAGGTACCTGGTAAGTTCGGCAGATTTTGACGGGAGAGGGCGAGGAGGGTAGGATCGGTTTGGTTGGCTTTTTCGATCGCTACTTTATAAGCACCGGATGTTTCGTTACCATCGGCGGGACGAATCACGGTGAGGTTAGGAATAGCACGTAAGGATGCAATGGTTTCGATCGGTTGATGCGTAGGGCCATCTTCACCTTGTCCGACGGAATCGTGAGTCATTACCCAAATCGAACCCGCTTTGGATAGGGCTGAGAGGCGAATCGGTGCGCGCATATAATCGGAGAAGATCAGGAAGGTTGCGCCGTAAGGAATCAAGCCAGAGTTATGGAGGGCGATACCGTTACAGATCGCACCCATCGCATGTTCGCGGACACCGAAGTGAACGTTGCGATTTTGGTAGGCACCTTTTTGGAAGTCACCGGAAGTTTTGAGTTCGGTGAGGTTGGAGTGGGTTAAGTCAGCGGAACCGCCGATTAAACCAGGGAGAACAGCAGCCAATTTGTTGAGACAAATTTCCGAGTGCTTACGGCTAGCTACTGCGCTATCTGCGGGGGTGTAGGTAGGCAATACGCTATCCCAACCAGC
>CASBPY010000132.1 GCA_949127675.1 Synechococcales cyanobacterium PMM_0072 | reverse complement strand
CCCCCTGATCGATGTTAGAGAAGCGATTTGACCTTTAATAAACATTTATATACTTTAGTCAGGAGAGCCAAAAACAATCATCAAATTGAACTCTATAGCGGTTATTGGTCTTTGGGAACCGCCATATATCTCATTATTAATAGGATTTCTTCCACAATAAATAACATCGGCAAAAGTCCCCTCCATCTTCCGAAAATAACTAATTCCACTCTCGAATAATAACAAAACTAACTCTATAGTCTCGTTTTCGATCGCCTATGGCAATCGGCAAGCTATGTTCAGCCGCTCGAAACTTCATCGGGCAATTTTTGAGTCACAAAGTTCAGCACGGTAGCGGCCATCTCGATGGCTTCCTCCGCATCACTTCTTTCCGGCTCAATCAAGTCTCCAGGATATCGAAATTCCGTTGCATATGGGGTTAAAGTTTCTGCAAAGTTGCGAAGATCTTCAAAGTCAGCTTCAAAAGAGTTGCAAAGTTCGAGCAGGACGATTAGATTGTGCGTCTTTTGAACGATAACATTCTGATAGGTCAAATAACCTTTTAAAGACTTTTCAGCAGACTGTTGACAGTGATAGACAACGACATCGAGCAGGGATATTTGACTCTTGAACAGCAACCTAGCTGCCTCTAGATCCCGCCTACTCTTCAGCAACCACTGCTGAATTTCATGACAATGCTCACGATTCATAAAGTAGTTTACCTTTGTGAATAGCTTGACTCACCAGAGAACTGCGAACATTTACCTTTCGTTGCACCTCGTCGCGGGTCATCACAATCACATCAGTTGGTATCCTAATACCACGTAAGGCTTTATAAGCCTGCCGCGCACGCCGATATCGCGGTTGATCAGAATCAGCAACTACCACCAGTAAATCAATATCGCTATCCTCTGTCGGTTCCCCGTAAGCGTATGAACCAAACAAAATAATCTGGTCTGGCTTGAGCGCGGCAACAAGCCTTTCAGTAATCTGATCGAGTAACTCAGTGACTCTGATAATTTGTTTGACAGTCATGGTTCTATCCCTATTTGACAGAGTTGGTTAGCTTTAGAATTTGTCACTATCTCTGATCAGATATCACAACTTTAGCCATTAATATTCATTTTACAGCAGTTTTTAAATCACATCAGCAAATGTCCGCTCCATCTTCCGAAAATAACTAATCCCACTCACCAACAATAACAAAACCAACGCCAATGATAGAAAAAATCCTGGTAAATACAACCTCGATTCACCGCCCAAAATCGACCAGCGAAACCCATCAATTACTCCCACCATCGGATTGAGCGAATAAATCAACCGCCACTGCTCCGGCACAACTTTGCTACTAAATCCTACCGGAGAAATATACAATCCAAACTGGACGATGAACGGCACAATATAGCGAAAATCTCGATATTTCACATTCAAAGATGCCAACCACAAACCCGCCCCCATCGAAGCCGCAAAAGCGATCGCAATAAACACAGGCAGCAGCAAAATTCGCCAAGTCGGTACATAATTATACCAAGCCATCAACCCCAGCAAAATGATTCCTGAAATCAGGAAATCGACAAAACTCACCACTACCGCACTAACGGGCACCACCAACCGAGGGAAATAAACCTTAGAAATTAGATTAGCATTACCAATCAAACTATTACTACATTCCGACAGCGAATTGGCAAAAAACTGCCACGGCAACATCGCCGAGAACACCAGAATTGGATATGGGACACCCTCAGAAGGCAACTTTGCTAACGAGCCAAATACCACCGAAAACACCACCATCGTCAGAAATGGTCGAATCAACGCCCAAGCCACCCCGATTGCGGTTTGCTTGTACCGAACTAATATATCCCGCCATGCTAAAAAGTAAAACAATTCACGGTAACGCCAGATATCTTTCCAATACTGTTTCTCAGTGCGTCCCGCTTCAATAATTAGTTCTGGCTTTGAGTCCTGTGAATTCATTCTTAGTATTCCTCCGTTGGCAGAAGAGGAGTAATGTATGCTAATAATTCAGGAATATTATGTTTAACTACTTGCCAAATAATAGAAATTATCACTTCATCATAGTCATGCACCAATCGATCTCGCATTCCTGATATCTGCCTCCATTCAATCCTGGGATGTTGCCCACGAAACTCATCAGAAAGACGTTTAACAACCTCTCCAATAATTGTAATTTCATACAATACCGCAAGCTGAGTTCTGCGATCACTTTCAAATTCTGCTTCACTCATATTTTCAGTAAACTGTATAATAGTCTGAGCAAACTTAGCGATATCAAGCAGATAAGACGGATCTCGATTCATAAATTACCTTTGCTGTACTCAAAATTTCCTTGCGCCGGATCCAATTATGGCTACACAATATAGATTCCTTGTCGATCAGATCGACTCTCCTACCAAACAATTGTTCAAGTTCATATTGAATCTCTACCAAATTCATGAGACTCATCTGTACCCGAAAACTGTGATCGAACACAACTAGAACATCAACATCGCTATCAGCTCGAAAGTCATCACGCAAAACAGAACCAAACAGCCAAATTTCAACAATATGGTACTTTGTGCAAAAACTAGCTAACTCGATCGGAGTTACTTTTAGGCGTTTATAAATATTTGGTATATCTATCATAATCTACCTCCATGAATTTTCCTCTATTTTACTGCGATCGATACTATAGTTCGGCAATTGCCTGATTCACTATTCGATCGTCAATTTTGCTCATAAACAACTTTCATTTCCTGTAACACCTCATTCCGAAAATAACGGCTCAAATCCCCCACCGTCCGTAAATCGACGATCCGACCTAATAAAAAGCTTAACCGATCCTCTAGGGAAATAATTCCTAACCCTGGTGTTTTTCCTGCTTCAAACTCTACTAAAACATCTACGTCACTTTCATGTGTAAAGTCATTGCGTAACACAGAGCCAAATAATGATAACCTCCGAATATGATTTTGTTCGCAGAAATTTTCAATCTCAGTCATCGGTAGTGAAATATTGATAGTTTTCATGAGTTCTTGCCGTTCGTTATCCACTGGTGTTTCAATAGTACATCTACTCTTAAATATTATCTAAGATTTCAACATCATCTTTCTGACCACCTCCGGCATCCGATCCTGCGCCTGCCAACCCAACTTCAACTTCGCCTGAGCCGGATTTCCCAATCCCACAGCCAGATCCGTCGGCCGAAACAAACTCTTGTCAACCGCTACATGCGATCGCCAATCCAACCCCACCGCCTCAAACGCTGTCGCCACAAATTCCCCCAAAGTATAACTCTCTCCCGTCGCAATTACATAATCATCCGGCTGCTCCTGCTGCAACATCAAATACATTGCCTCCACATATTCCGGTGCCCAACCCCAATCACGCTTCACCGCCAAATTTCCCAAACATAACGGATCGGTACTACCCGCCGCAATTCGCCGCGCTGCCGCCACAATCTTCTGCGTCACAAACCGCTCTGGGCGCAATGGTGACTCATGATTGAACAAAATCCCCGAACAAGCAAATAATCCATACGCCTCCCGATAATTCGCCACCTCCCAAAACGCTGCCGCCTTCGCCACCGCATAAGGACTCCTCGGCCGAAAAGGCGTATCCTCATCCGCTGCTTCGCCCCTAGTATCCCCAAAACACTCACTCGAACCAGCACTATACAGCCTAATTGGTGCCCCAGTAAACCGAATCGCCTCCAACAAATTTAGCGTACCCGTCGCAATACTCTCCAACGTCTCCACAGGTTGCTCAAACGACAACCCCACCGAACTCTGTCCTGCTAGATTATAGATCTCATCCGGCTGAATCTTCTTCAATACCTGCAATACACTCCGAAAATCCGTCAACGCCATCGATTCCAACTTCACCTGCTCCCGAATCCCCAACCGTACCAAATTCTGGAACGACGACATCTGAGCATCCCGCGACGTACCGCACACCTGATAACCTTTATTCAATAGTAATTGCGCCAAATAAGCCCCATCCTGCCCCGACACCCCACAAATTAACGCTTGTTTCATATAGATTTCGATGTTTACTGATAATTTCGATTTATAGCTCAAACTCCAGGCATCGAAGACTTTCAACGGGAAATTTGGGAAAATCAGACAGAAATCAAGAAAAATCAGATCGTCATCGCTCGATTTGCCCTAATAAAGCCTGAGTCAGTGGATGCTCAGACAATTGATCGATTTGCCCAGCACCAGAGACTTCTGCCAAGAATTCCACAAAATTGCGGCGAATGTTGTCAGTTTTGGGATGATCGATCCCCAACTGCTGTTCTCTAATTGCCAGCGATCGAGCATACAGTGGTTCTGCATCACTGTATTTTCCCATATTGTAATACAAGCTTGCCAAATTATTTAGAGAACTAGCAACTTGAAGACTATCTGCACCCCATTGCCGTTCCCTAATTTCTAGCGCGTGGAGATGCATCGCCTCGGCTCGATCGTACTTCTCCATTCGATCGTACAACACGCCTAAATTATTCAACCCTTGGGCACAGAGAGGATGATCCGGTCCCAATTCGCGTTCGGAAATGTCCAGAGAACGGAGATACAGCGGTTCGGCCCGATCGTCCTGCTTCATCCGATAGTACAGATTAGCCAAATAACTTAAACTTTTAGCAGTCTGGGGATGTTCGCCGCCCAGTTGCTGCTGGTAAATGCCTAGAGCGCGGACTAATAGCGATTCGGCATCTAGATATCTGTCCATGTCATAATACAAATGCGCCAGATAATTCAGACTTTGAGCCGTGTATGGGTGTTCGGTTCCCAATTGGCGTTCGCAGATATCCAGCGTACTCAGATATAGCCGTTCGGCTTCAGCATATTCTCGACACGATCGATAAAAACCTGCTAGATTATTCAGTCCTTCAGTCGTATCGAGATGATTGGTGCCAAATTCCTGCTCGACGATCGCTAAGACTCGGAGATATAGAGCTTTTGCCTCTTCATATCTTCCCATTTCACCAGTCAAAGCTGCCAAATTATTTAAACATTTGACGATCCCTGGATGGCTGGCTCCCAATTTCTGTTCGCAGATTGCTAGGGATCGCTCATAGAGTAATTCTGCCCGATCGAATCGCCCCATTTCCACATACAATCCGGCGAGCTGCTGTAAACTCTCGGCTGTGTCCAGATGGTCGATGCCCAATGTTTGTTCGGAGATGGCTAGGGATCGGACATATAACGGCTCTGCCTCAGCATATCGCCGCATCACCAGGTATAAACTAGCTAAATGCTGCAAACTCGAACTAGTATCGAGATGATTAACACCTAATTCTCGTTCACAGATTACCAGAGTCCGCAGATATAATGCTTCTGCCTCCGTATACTTACCCATCGCCACATACAATTCAGCGAGATTGAACAGACTTTCTCCTGTCTGAAGATGATTAGCTCCCCATACCTCTTCTCTGACAACTAGCGCACGGTTATAGAGTGGTTCCGCCTCTATATACCTACCCATCAACTGGTATAAGACTGCTAAATTATTGATACTATGAACCGTAAATGGGTGACTAGTTCCCAATTTTGCTGCTCTGATTGTCAAAGTTCTGCGATACAGAGACTCGGCCTCATGATACTTGCCCCTTGACTCATAGAATATTGCCAAATTATTGAGATTTTGAGCGGTATACAGGTGATTGGATCCAAACCTTTGCTCGGCAAGATTGAGGGCACGAGTATACAGCGATTCTGGATCACTGGACTTAACCAGAGCGTCATATAAAGTCCCTAAATGACTAAGATTACTGACATTACTAGCTGGAGGTAAAGATGGCAACATATTCGCAGAACCTCGATCTTTTTGCATACAAAAACCTAACTGTTGATCGCATTAGCTAAAATATTTCGATACTCCTCACGACTCAAAAAGCCTTGCGATGCTTGTCTTTTCTGAGTCGGAGAATTCTTGACTAGGTAGAGTAGTTGTGCAGTAGAAACTAGCTAGCATATTTTAACACCTTCTTTTGCTCTCATGAGATCTCAACACTCAAGTTGTTGTTACAATCTTCATCCAGCAGGTTAGATTCGCTGGATTTGCCTGAAACCAGCATACTCAATCCTGAAGAGCCTTATTCGATCAGTGTTACTGGAAAAGAACGGAAGGCAAAAGCACACGGAATTGACACTCTCCCTGCTGAAGCAAGAGAGATTCTTCTCTCGACGATCTAACTTACTCAAGCAGGTTTGCACCAGCAAGAACAGAGGTCGGATCTCCAGAAGCGTTTACTGTATCTGCTT
>CASBPY010000131.1 GCA_949127675.1 Synechococcales cyanobacterium PMM_0072 | reverse complement strand
TTGGATTGTCAAATAAACCAATGACAATTAGAGATTATCTTGGGGATAGTTTGAATCTTGATTACTATTATAGACATCCTAGAAGCTATGCTCGAAGAGGTATTTTTTCTATTGATGAGCCAAGTCCAACTATCAGAGGGGTCAATCGTCCTATTCCACCTAATTACAAACTTCATAGTGGAGATCCTCAAAATATAGATCTTTCGAGAATTAGACCTTTAACAACAATAGAACGGAGTTATATTCAAACATTTCCTGATTCATTTCAGTTTTTGGGTACAAAAACAAATTTAGAGCAAATGATTGGTAATTCTGTTCCAGTTAATTTAGCTTTCTTTATAGCATCTACTCTCTTAAAATATATAAAAGAAAGAGAATCAATAGATAAAGCTATTAATTTGAGCAGAACCTCCAATCTACAAAATTGTATCTATTCACCTATCTCTATTAATTAACATCTAGTTAATCGATCAAATTTGTTTTGGGTGGGACGATCTAGGGGGTTTTTGCTGTGTGAGATCGATCAAATTTGGTGGCTATTGATCGATTGTAGTTGGGGCGATCAATCGGGTTTTTTGAGATGTGAGATCGATCAAACTTGGTGGCTATCGATCGATTTTGGGATGGGATGATCGATCGGGTTTTTTGAGGCGTGGGATCGATCGAGCTTGGTTGGTATCGATCGATCTTTTTGGTTGATAGTTTATTGAAGTAAAATATCTGCGGAAATATCCAACTGACTGTGAAGTGCGCGAATCATTTCTAGTGTCAAAGGTTGGCGTTTAGACATTACTTCTGCTACTAAATACTCGCTACCAATAATCGGAATTAGATCGGCTTCCGATCGATCCGATTGTTCTAGTCGAAATTTGATCGCCGCGATCGGATCTGGTAATCCGATTGGAAAATATTTATCTTCATACAACTCGATTAGAGTTGCTAATACCTCCAATTCATCAGCCTCCGGTGTATTCGATTGACATGACATCAAAGCTCCGGCCCGTTCTAATGCAGCCTGATAATCAGTTTCAGTTCTGATCGGTCTAATTAAAGCAGTATTCATATTGTCTCCACATCTATCGTGTCATAATCTTGATGAGTCCCAACAAATCGGATAAAAACAATCTGTAATGTGTAGTTAATCTCAACAACTAATCGATATTTGTTACCCGCAATACTGTGAATCGCCTTGAATCAGCCACACAAACACATAAGTATCCAGCAAAAACCGCTCCATTACATATATTCCTGTAAATCATCCAAAGGAGCATTAAAATCATCAGACATCCACACCTGTCCTTTCCAGATCCCAAAAGCATTTTCACGGCTAGTCTCCGCTGGTTTTTGCTGCGACTGAGTATGCTTTGCAACCAAACCCTCAATATAGTGCAAGGCTTCCTGTTGCAATGACTCCGGTAGTCGCTGAATTTGTTCGAGGAGTGCTTGCTCCATAGGATTTCTCGACTAGAACGATATGCTCCATTTTAGCTCAAATCTGCGAAACCTCGCTTACCGAAGGAATGTTGATAACTATCGAACGACTTGTCGTCGCGCAAGCTTCGATTTTGGGATGGGATGTTTGATTCCGCAAAGCGGAGGCTACGCCAACGGGTTTTTTGAGGTGTGGAATTGATTCTCTTTCAGAGAGACTATTGCTGAAGCAAACGCTCCGCTACCGCCAACGGGCTTGGGGGTTATCGATCGACTCTCTTTACAGAGAGGCTACGCCAATGAACTTTGGGAGTATCGATCGATATCAAGTAAATAGACTAGGCGAAACCTGAAAATAAACACCAAGAGCCTTCGCTTCGACTTGGCTAATCGATCGATTACCATTGATGATTTCAGTTACAACATCCTGCGAACCAATCGAGCCAACTAAATCTTGTCGAGAAGTGCCGCTATACTCCATTAAATGCCGCAGAGCAGCAAGAGGATTAACATCACCCATCGGATAATGTTTACTTTCATAATCCTCGATTAAAGTCACAATTAATGATAGAAATTGCGATTCTTCATTACTTAAATTTCGATTTGCTACTAATGGTTCTGCGATAGCTAAGGCTCGATCATATTCTGCCTCTGAATTAATAACTTGGGGCACAAACTCTGCTAACAAATTGACATAAACTGTTTTATCAAAAGTAATCGTCATTTTTCCAAGAGTCCTTATCGTACTCAGCGTGGGTAAGAAAATATTTATAGTAAATAGTTTGATTGATGTAATTGATATCTACAATCAACCGATACCTATTACCTTTAATATTGAAAACCGTAAAACTACCAACAGCTTCAGCATCACGGTAAACCTGTCTAGTCTCCTCAAGATTTTGCCAAGATACACTTTTAACAACTTTATACCATTCTTCAATTACTGTTTGCGTGTCTGGGAACCTAGACGCATCAACTCGCAAATTCCGAATAGCAATTAAGTGCATATGTTACTCAGGGTCAACCTTGATTATATAGTAGCGCAACTTCACTAGAGCAGCATCTCTTATCGAAAATCAAATCGAATGATTTTGGGTTGGGATGATCGATTTTGCTCATAGTTATTGTTGGCTCGGTAATCTAGAAATTCAGCTACTCGTTAATCAATCGGAGCAACTCAGTCGTCGAGACTTTGCCGCTCATATCTGAGCCTTCTAGTAAGCTATCCGCGAGATCGCGTTTGTGTTTGTGCAAATCTACGATCTTTTCTTCGATCGTGTGTTGAGCCACTAACCGATAGATTGTCACCGGACGCTTTTGCCCAATTCTGTGGGTGCGATCAGATGCCTGATCTTCGACGGCGGGATTCCACCAGGGATCCATGTGGATCACGTAGTCAGCAGCGGTGAGGTTGAGTCCGGTACCCCCTGCTTTGAGGCTGATTAGGAATACATCACCTTCGCCTGATTGGAAGGCATCGACGCGCTTTTTGCGATCGCGGGCACTAGTACTACCATCGAGATATTGATAGGGAATATTTTGGCTGTCTAGATATGCTTGGAGGATGTGTAAATGATCAACAAATTGACTAAATACTAGGGCTTTATGATTATTTTCTAGTAGTTCGGCAAGGACTTCGCCAAATAGTTTAAGTTTGGCACTAGGGATGGCAATATCGGTGGTAACTAATTGCGGGTTGCAACAAGCGCGGCGCAGCTTCATGATTTCTGCCAGTACTTGTAAATGTTTCTGCCCTGGGGGGGCATCGATTTCCGTTAATTTAGAGATCGCTTTTTGGCGTAATGCTTCATAGAACAACATCTCAGCTTTGGAGAGTTCGACTTGGAGGGTAATCTCGGTGCGAGAGGGTAGTTCGGTGAGTACGTCCCGCTTCAGCCGTCGCAGGATGAAGGGTTGGATCAGTTTTTTGAGTTGGAGGCGAGCATTCTTTTGACGCTGCTTATCCGCAGGGGCATCACCGGAACGTTCGATCGCATTGGCAAAACGGGTATTAAAATCTTCGAGGGAGCCGAGTAAGCCTGGATTGATAAATCGGAACAAATTCCACAGTTCGCCGAGGTGATTTTCAATTGGGGTACCAGTAGCAATAATTTTAAATCCTGCTTGTAGAGTCATCGCCGCTTGCGATCGTTTGGTAGCGAAATTCTTGATTGATTGGGCTTCATCTAAAACGATCGTTTGCCAGGTAATTTTGGCTAGCATTTCTGCCACATCTTCTTGTTGCAATAAGCCATAACTACACACCACCAAATCTCGTGGTTGGAGTCCATCTAATACCTTTTGTCTATCCCCCGCTCCAAATTGAATCGGATTGAGCGTCGGCGCAAATTTCTCTGCCTCACTCAGCCAATTCATACAAACGGATGTGGGCGCAATGACTAGCGTCGCCCCACCATCCGCACGGGTGAGAATTGCTGCCAGAGATTGGAGCGTTTTGCCCAAACCCATATCATCCGCCAGACAAGCCCCCACGCCCCAGTGCGCCAGACGTGCTAACCAGCGGAAACCTTCGAGCTGATAATCCCGCAGTTCCGCTTGTAAAGTAGTTGGTAATTCTGGTTCGAGCTGTTCGATCTCCCGCAGTTTTTTGATGTGGGATTTCCAATATTTATCTGTCTCCACTCCGCCCACATCATCGATCCAGTCCTCCATTGAGAGAGCCGCCAGCGGGTGCATCCCCAGCTTTTTGCCATGCTTGGTGGAGATTAACCGCAATTCATCCAACCGTTGGCGGAATTCCTGCGTTAGAGCCATAAACTGCCCATCACCGAGGGGAATAAATTTACCTGGCGCGTTTTCTAGTAACCCCAATAACTGCTGAAGTTCCATTACCTCATTGTCATTTACCTGCACCTCGCCACTGGTAGCAAACCAATCATTCTCGCGGTTGATTCTTAGTTTAAAGTCGCTCAAACCTACTTGCCGATTGACTCTCAGCTTCTCACCTTCTGGCCATTCGATCGTTACCACATCCTCAAGAGCTTGCAATTCTAGCAGCAATTCTAGACATTCCTGGGGATCTTCGATCGACCATTCTCCCTCTAATTCAGTAGTTTGTTCTAAAGTCGTACAAGCACTAATCACCGTATTCGCTAATCGCACCTCTGCTGCCAAATCGCGGCTAGTTTGCAACCTTTTCCCCTCAATCTCAGCAATCACCGTTTCACCCCCCTTGCCAGGGCTGTAATAAGGACCTACGGGAGAAAATGGTCGGGAGAGAATGTTGAATTTCAAGCCAGAGCCGATCGGAAAAAGCTGAACGTGGGGCTGGGGATCGCTGGGTACTTCCTCGATATTGTCCGCACCACCGCCGATATCGGAGTGAATGGTGACGATTTGGGAAATTGAACTAATGGCTGCTAGGACGCGATCCTTGGCGGCTACCGGAACTTCTAGCCGATTTTGACTGCCCAGAATATCGGCAATCTTACGGTGATCGGCACTAATTTCGATCGCTTTCAGCCGCGAGGGACTCTCTTTGACGAGCATCACCACCTGTCCCACTTCTGGTTTAGGACTCATTTCCAGCACGATCCTGTCGCCTTTAATCGCCTTAATTGTCAGCTCTGGTTCACCCTTGATCACTTCAATCCTGGTATTCGGATTATTTTCCCAAAATACTAGGGGATGACCGATTAATGCTAGGATTGCTCGATCGTCGAATTTATATTCCACGCCGCCCCAACTCCCACCCGAATTGTAAGCTTTCAGAAAGCCACATACCCGTAGATCTTGGGTGGTGAGATAGTCAAAGTCACCAGGATTTTTCAATCGTTTGATCGCGATATTCCGCCCCTTACTCCACTCGCCCTTGGCATTGATAATCTGCTCGCGGGGTTGGAGCATCCAAGCGTTGGCTCCATAAAAAGTCACCGCCCATGCCAATCTTTGACTACTGCTGTCGCGTTCAGCCGGAGTGGTGACAACAGCTTTCTGATTCAGATTTGTTAGTGCTTTGAGCGATAGTTCCCACGGCTCCAAGGGTTGAATCAATCTGGCAATACTCGCAATCCCGATCTGTTGCTGATATGCGGTGGTTTGTTTTTGATAAAAGCTCTGGAATTTTTCAGTCGGATTAAGCTGGGAGAGAATCGCTGCTGATTCCATTGCCAGCCATTGATAACCTGCGCTATCTGCTTGGCTATAAAATTGTTCGAGTACCTGAGGCAGTAATTTATTCGTCGCGTTTTTATCAACCCAATGAATACACAAACCTCGAATCAAAATTTCCAGGCTATGCTGGGTTTTATTTGGTGCCAACCGCATAATTAGCTCGCGCCGATTCAGTTGCCCCATTTGTAATTCGACTAGATTTTCCAACACACTATATGTTGGACTCAGCCAAGAATTAGCTACTATTGCAATCCGAATATGATCTAGAGCTGCCCGCAAATCTGCACCTTCGCCCCGTCGAATTAACGCTAGAATAAAGAAGATCCCACCTGAAGTCATGAAGTAAGTTTTGCGCTTACCAGAACCTTTCTTGAGTGCTTTGAGGGATATTTCGTACTCAATAATTGCTTGTGCATCTTCGCCGCGCAAGAAGTACCACCACCCCCACAACAACGCCACCCGATCTCGCCAACTAGCTGGGAACGACTCCAATGTCTGCTTTGCCTCTGCGATTTTGCCCCGAAATAATAGCTGCTCGACTAGCTTTACTCGAAGCTGAAGTTCGATCTGTTTAGTTGGATCTTTGTCAGCAACTGCCAGCGCGTTAAAAGCACCATCTACAGGTACTAAATGATCGATCGAATAGTCGAGTATGCTATACCAAATTATCTCTGCTAATTCTGGATCTAATGTTGCAAACCAATTAGGATCAAACGGGTTATTACAGATTTGATACCAAAGTTGGGCTGGTAAAATCGGATCGCTAACTCGACCATAGCTATTATAGTAAGCCTCAAACTGTTCGTTGACAAACTTTAGATCGTTGAGATAGAGTCCCAATCGAACTTCACGAATAAACTCACCCCGACTTTCAAATTGACGTTGCTGATTGTATCGGTGTACAGCGACAGGTAATTTTGTTGCCACCACTTGAGCTATCACAGTTAATTTACCTGCTGCTACAGCTTCGCGAGCAGCAATTTCGGCAATCAAAGGATGAATCTGGAGCTTATTTTTGGCGTGTGGAATTAGCAGATCGCTAGCCAATAATCGATCGAGATAGGGCTTGAGGGCAACTGCGGTAATGGGTTTCAATCCCCACAAGCCAGTCTGTTGAAAACACTCAAAGAATAGGGTTCTGGTAACTGGCGTACAAATGACCGAAAATAATTGGACGATCGATCGATCGATCTCCACTAAACTCTGATAGACAGCAACTAGTCGATCGCGGGTTTTCTCAATTTTCAGGTAAGTTTCAGTCATCATTAGCAGTTCTGTAGCGGGCAACCTCTATTTAAGTCTAACTTAGATCCTCGATCGAACAGCATCACTCCAGGTGAATTAAAGATCTATCCCAATCTCAGCGTCATTAACACGCCCTCAATATTATAGTTGGAACGCTTCAATTTAGATCCTTAGTATTCCCCATCAAATAAAGTAATGCCATCCGAATTGCCACACCATTAGTTACTTGCTCAGAAATCAAACTCAACGCTGGATCATCCATCAAATCTGAAGTAATTTCTACACCGCGATTGGTTGGTCCAGGATGGAGAATTTTAACATCTGGATTGCACAACTTCAAACGTTCCCGCGTGATTCCATAGTATTGATGATATTCACGTAAACTCGGTAATAAATGTTCTGTCATCCGCTCTTGTTGGAGCCGTAATGTCATTACAAAATCTGCATCTTTTAGAGCGGGTTCGAGTTGCCAATGCACGCATAAATTTGACGATTTAATTCCAGCTCGTGGTTCCTGACAGTAATCAGCGAACTCCATCGGTAATAGTGTCGGTGGGGCGACAAGATGAACTTGGGCACCGCTAGCGGTAAGACTCCAGATATTAGACCTAGCTACACGAGAATGTAGAATATCTCCAACAATCACAATTTTCTTGTCTTTAAGTAACGATAACCGAGGATCGATCGGATCGATCGTCGCGCAAATTGTCAGCAAATCTAATAATGCCTGGGAAGGATGTTCATGTTGTCCATCGCCAGCATTTAAAATTCCCACTTTCACCCCCATCTGATCCATTGCTGTCGCAATTGCTTGGGGTACACCAGCTTGCTTATGCCGAATTACCATCAAGTCTGCACCCATTGCTAGATAGGTTTTGGCGGTGTCGAGAATAGTTTCGCCCTTGGTGAGGGAAGAAGTCGCCGCTGCAAAATTGAGCGTGTCAGCGGAGAGCCGTTTTGCGGCTAATTCAAAACTACTGCGGGTGCGAGTCGAGGATTCAAAGAAGAGATTGGCAACTACTCGCCCCTGGAGGGTGGGTACCTTCTTGACCGGACGGGATAATACCTCTTTGAAGCTAGCGGCTGTCTGGAGGACAGTATCATACTCCTGTGGAGTGAAATCTGCTAAGGATAATATGTGTCTGCGCGTCCAAGTCATCGGCATCAGTCTGAGGTGTCCTGATCCTATCAAATTATGAGTAAAATGATTTGATAATAGATGATAATTAGCCTTACAAGACAATCACAGCTTATTACCCCAGTCTCAAAATTCAATTTCATAGCAGGTAGCAGCACTAATGACAAATAATCATGTTTCGATCGAGACGGAACTCAACTAAGTTAAAAAAGACAACCGCCAAGAGCTAGAGAAACAAGCGGTTCCAAATCAACCGGAAGCATATAATCTTTAGTAGTCGATCCAGCCGCGCTAGCTCGTCAAATGGGAACGGATTCTGGTAGGCTGTTGATATCTGCTTTTAATCATCAGACATTTATTATTACGCTATGACAACTATCGCTGTCGCTACTAGTAGCCAAGTCAAAGAGGGTGAAATCCTCCCAGTCAAATTCGAGAACAAGAAAGCCATCTTGAGTAGAATCGATGGCAAAGTCTACGCTGTGGAAAATAAATGCCCCCATTTGGGAATGCCTTTGGCAAAAGGAAAGGTTTGTAACAATGCCATCACCTGTCGTTGGCATGGTGCAACTTTTGACCTGAAAACAGGCAAAAATATTAAGTGGGTGGACTCCTTTCTAGGTGTTGCGTTACCTGAAGCATCTCATCAGTTGCTTAGTCTCGGCAAACCAGCCCAAGGACTAAAAACTTTCACTGTCAAAGAAGAAAATGATGATATTTCGATCTTGATTCATACTTAATTAATTGATAATTAATAATTGATAGTTAATAATTATTCGATTAGGTTTTTCCAAAAAACTCAACTTAAAATTATTTCAATATCAAGACATGCAAGTTGAGATTAGTGTTTATTGAATAAAATAAGGTGTCTAATCTTCTCCTATCAATTATTAATTATCAGCTTAGATGGTAAGAAACCGCACGAAATCTTGCGATCGATGTCAGATAATTGTCGATACATTGTATCGGGTTCAAGTCGATCGATCCGCTTGCTGGCAGTTTGTTTGTAATGATTGTTGGAAGCTACTGAGCAATCATCCTAATTATATTTATGGCGGTACTTGGAAAGCCCGCAAACGATAATTTATATCGGTAATAAGGGATCGGGAATAAAACGAATAAGGGTTGTCTCAATCAAAAATCTAAGCGTGCTACTATTGCTAATCGTTATATGCTGACTTTGTTAGCCTTTGCCTTCACTGCATCCGAAACTACTGTCTAGTTGTTAACAGCGTTTGAGGTTCGCTTACCCTGAGCATGGGTGTTGATGGTAAATAGTAGATAAATCGACAAGGTAGTTCTAATACTCTCTAGATCCAATCATATCTAAAGACTGTTAATTCGATCGATCCAACTGGGTACTCTAAGTTTGTGTAGTGACGAAAACTATCGCAATTGTCAGACTGGTTAGAACACAGATTTATCTGAGTTATGGCTTTAATCACTTTGACAGTTGCTATTTCCATTTTTTGCAGATTCGCGAGACAGTCATTATCTCCCAAATTATTGTCAGCATTGTCATAGAGATTCGATCGATCCAACTGGGTACTCTAGGAAAGAGTATTTATTAACTAGATCTTATGGGAATCTTTATCTTCATCGTCGTACTAGGTGCAATCCTAGCGTATATTGGCATCGACGGTTCAACGCAACCGTTATAAAAATGCCTATGCTCAAATCGATGTGCAGTTGCAACGGCGTTACGATTTGATTCCCAATCTGGTAGAAATTGCCAAAAAATTCTGCTCAAATTACAGCGATCGGTCAAAATAGATAAGATAGCTCTAAAATTCAGGCAAAATCTAGATGACGATTTCCATGTATCAAGCTTCAGTGCCATCACTGATGCGATCGATCGATAATCTGGTAGTAATTCTCGAAAAAGGTGCTGCCGATGCCACCGCCCGAAAAATCGATCCGACAGTGCTGATCAATAGTCGTCTCTATCCCGACATGCTGCCCCTATCCAAGCAAGTCCAAATCGTCTCTGATATTGCCCGTAGAGGTGCCGCCAGACTCGCGGGAGAAGAAGCTCCAGCCATGCCAGATACGGAAACCACTTTTCCAGAATTAATCGATCGACTCAAACAAACCAATGCTTATCTTGCCACATTAACAGCCGCTCAAATCGATGGTTCAGAAACAAAATCGATTGCTTTGCCAATGGGTAAGGAAACAATCAATTTTGAAGGATTGCCATATCTCCTCTCCTTTGTGCTGCCTAACGTTTATTTTCACGTTACGACGGCTTACAATATCCTTAGACATTCTGGAGTAAAACTCGGCAAGCTAGATTTTCTAGGTAAACCGTAATTAGCAGTGAATAGTGAACAGTGAATAGTGAATAGTGTTGGCTAGCTAGAATTTACCTGAAGTTTATTTACGCTGCTCTGCATTAATGGCGGATGCACCATCCACCATTCACCATTCACACTAGATATCTAATTTTTCACTCAGAAAAGTAGCTCATGACATATAACTGGCAACTAGCAACTGGACAGCAGCTCTCGGTAGACAATCAGGGCGCGCAAACCGTTGTGACGATCTCTAATAATAGTGCCGGACAACAACAACGAACGACCAATAGCTTCAATACAGGGATCTGGATCGTACCACCAGAAATGTCGATTCTCCATGAGAGAGGCTTCGCCAACGATCCAACTGGTGCGACGGTGAAAATTACCACCCCTACCGGAACAGTCCTGATCCAAGTGCGGGGTAATAGCATTCAGATCCAAAGTGCTCACAGCGGTGAACATCAATCTAGCACCAGCACCAGTTCTACCTTCACCACTGGGATGGCACCAATCCAACCGATGCAGCCGATGCAAATGGGTAATATGCAGATGAACATGCAGCCAATGGTGATGAAAATGGGCGATATGGAACTAAATATGGATGCAACTGCTAGTCAGTCGAAGTTTTGCAGTCAGTGTGGCACTCCGGTAAAACCCGCCGATAAATTCTGCGCTAGTTGTGGGCATAAATTAGGATCATAAGTTGACCATTTTCATCATTGCGGCGGGATATCGATCGCCAGCAGCAGCTCCTTTTGGTAAGATAGTATCGATCGTCTGGAGATCTGCGGCGGTTAATTTGATCTCTAACGCGCCCAAATTTTCGAGTAGGTAGGAAATCCGTTTAGTACCAGGAATCGGCACCAGATATTCACCTTGTTGTAATAACCAAGCGATCGCCAACTGTGCAGGTGTACAATGCTTTTGATCGGCTAATCCTCGAATTTGGGTAACTAAATCTAAGTTCCGTTGAAAATTCTCACCCTGAAATCTGGGAGATGTCCGCCGCCAGTCATTTAGTTCTAAATCCTCAAAAGTCTTAATATCTCCAGTCAGAAAACCTCGCCCCAGTGGACTCCAGGGGACAAAGCCAATATTTAGCTCCCGACAAGTAGCCAAAATGCCATCTTCCACATCGCGACTCCAGAGTGAGTACTCGCTTTGCAATGCCGAAATGGGGTGAACGGCATGAGCGCGGCGGATAGTTGCTTCTGATGCTTCGGATAAGCCCAAGTATCGCACCTTACCTTCGCGGACTAGTTCCGCCATTGTTTCGATTGTATCTTCGATCGGGGTAGTCGGATCGACGCGATGTTGATAGTAGAGATCGATAGTCTCTACACCTAGCCGTTTCAAGCTAGCTTCACAAGCTGATTTAACATACTCAGGACTACCCTGAACGGGAATATTTTCACCACCTTGATGGATATTGCCCAGCCCAAATTTCGTGGCAATAATTACCTTGTCACGCTGATTTTTAATCGCTTTACCAACCAAGGTTTCATTATGCCCTGCTCCATAAGCATCCGCCGTATCGAGAAATGTGCAGCCCAGATCGATCGATTTGTGAATGGTGGCAATTGCTTCTGTCTCATCTGCTGCACCATAAACACCCGACATACCCATGCAGCCCAAACCCAGAGCTGAAACTACTAATTCTTCGCCGAGTTTGCGAGTTTGCATCATTCAATCTCCTGTAGACCCTTTCGCTCATGGTAACAGTTCAGGCGAAATTGATTACTGGGTATACCCCAACCGCTTGGCTAGTTGATAGCCTAAGAGAATAACGACTACCCCACCAATAATACTAAACAGAATCCCCATTAACGAAAATGAATCGTCACCCCACAAACCAGGAATATAGCTACCGCCAACGGTGCCAAAAAATGACCCTAGTCCAATTAGAAATTTATTAAAATCTCTGAAAATATCGTTCACCGATATTTTTAGAATGCCCAAATTGATTAATCAAATAAATCCCCAGGTGCGGTTAGCTGGCAGTTAAAACCAACTCGTAACTCTCAACTCCGAACTTTAGCCAGCAAAAGTACCCACTATCAGCTACAATATTAACAGATATTTACAAATTTTAGTAAATCTCGATCGAGACAATTAGAGTTCTAACTCCACAATTTATGAGCATTCCCATTCGTAACGTAGCCATCATCGCTCACGTAGATCACGGTAAAACCACCCTTGTTGATGCACTCTTGAAACAATCCGGTGTTTTCCGCGAAGGGGAGGAAGTGCCTATTTGTGTAATGGACTCCAACGACATCGAGCGTGAGCGTGGAATCACAATTTTATCCAAGAATACCGCAGTTAAGTACAAAGACACACTAATCAACATTATCGATACCCCTGGACACGCGGACTTCGGTGGTGAAGTCGAGCGGGTATTGGGGATGGTTGATGGCTGTATCTTGATTGTAGATGCCAATGAAGGCCCAATGCCCCAAACTCGGTTCGTATTGAAAAAAGCCCTGGAAAAGGGTTTACGGCCGATTGTAGTAGTCAATAAGATCGATCGGGAGCTAGCATCACCCCACGTCGCCGTGGATAAAGTACTAGACTTGTTCCTCGAACTCGGTGCCGATGACGATCAATGCGACTTCCCTCACCTGTTTGCTTCCGGTATGGCTGGCTACGCCCAGAATGACATGGAAACTAAAGGTACTGACATGGTACCAATGTTTGAGGCGATCTTACGGCATGTTCCACCTCCAGTTGGAGATGCAGACAAGCCCTTGCAACTGCAAGTAACCACCCTCGATTATTCCGATTATCTGGGACGGATTGTGATCGGCAAGATTCACAATGGTACGATCAATATGGGTCAGCAAGCTGCGTTGATCAAAGAAGATGGTTCGATCGTCAAAACTCGAATTACTAAGCTCTTGGGCTTCGATGGCTTGAAGCGGATCGAAATTGCTAGCGCGACTGCTGGTAATATCGTGGCTGTCACCGGATTTGCCGATGCCAATATCGGTGAAACGATCACCTGTCCGACCGAGCCAATGGCTCTACCGATGATCAAAGTAGACGAACCTACTTTGCAAATGACTTTCTGCGTCAATGACTCACCATTTGCAGGTACTGAAGGTAAAAATGTCACCTCGCGCCAAGTCCGCGACCGACTCTTCCGCGAGTTGGAAACCAACGTGGCTCTGCGCGTTGAAGAAACCGACGAAGCTGACAAATTTGCCGTAGCTGGGCGGGGCGAACTTCACTTAGGTATTCTCATTGAGAATATGCGTCGGGAAGGATTTGAGTTCCAAGTCTCCCAGCCCCAAGTAATCTACCGTGAAGTTGGTGGTCAGAAGTGCGAACCATTTGAATTGCTCGCCCTCGATGTCCCTGAAGAAGCCGTTGGTAGCTGTATCGAGCGTCTCGGTCAGCGCAAGGGTGAAATGCAAGATATGGTCGTCGGGATGAATGGTCGTTCCAACCTCGAATTCGTCGTGCCTGCTCGTGGTTTGATTGGTTTCCGGGGTGAATTCATGCGGATGACTCGTGGTGCTGGGATTATGAATCACAGTTTCCTCGAATATCGCCCAACCTGTGGTGATATCTCGGCACGTCGGAACGGTGTACTAATTTCCTTTGAGGAAGGTACAGCTACTGACTATGCGCTGATGGGTGCAGAAGATCGCGGTACATTCTTTATTAAACCTGGCACTAAGGTCTATAAAGGGATGATCGTCGGGGAAAACAACCGTCCACAGGATCTAGAACTGAACATCTGTAAGAGTAAGCAATTAACCAACCACCGTGCCTCTGGTGGGGAAGAATTGGTACAGCTCAAAACACCGATCGATATGACCCTAGAACGCGCTCTAGAGTATATCAATGGTGATGAATTGGTAGAAGTTACTCCTCTATCAATCCGGTTACGCAAAATCAACAAAAAATTAGCCAGACGCTAGGTCTGGATTAATTAACTAGATTATTTTAAGTCCGCACCTGCGGACTTTTTTTGTTGATATCAGTATCCATATAATCAGGTGATTGGGTACCGAGTTGCTGGTCCCAAAAGGTAAAGTACAGCCCATAATGTAGTGCATAATGGCGATGGTGAATCGCATGATGGGCTGGCCCTGTAAACCAGCGGCTACACCAATGGTGGGGAAAATTGATTGGTAATCTTTCAATCCCTAAATGATTGACTACTGCCCAAACTGTCATAGTAATCAGGATCGCAATCACCGTAATCAAATGGAGCGGAATTATGAAGATAATTGCCACTAAAAATAAGGATTGAACGATCGCTTCTGGGGGATCGAAGGCAAATGATGTCCAGGGAGTGGGCTGATTTGAGCGGTGATGTCCCTGATGCCACCAGCGGAATAGCAACGGGTGATGAAATAACCGATGTACAAAGTAGAAATAGGTGTCTTGTAAGATGATCGCCAGCGCGTAGCTGACTGGTAAATACCACAGCGGGTATCGATCGACATCAGCGTACAAGCGGGTGATCCCTAGTTCATAAGCAGAAACGATTGTAGCTGCGGCCAGTGCAAAGACGATCGAGGACAAAATCGAAAGTTTGATATCCCGCCGAATCGATTGCCACGGTGGTGGTAGTCTCCGCTGATTGATCTCATCTTCCTTAGCTGGCAGCGGAGACTGATTGAATGTTCCATACAAAAACAGATGTGTTCCTCCTGCTAAGATAAAATATCTAGCGAGGATGATGCCAAAGAAGGCAAATCCATAAAATGCAAATGAGTGGTCGTTCAATTCAGTTTCCTCTAGGCTCTCTGTGGATGAAATCACGGCTATGATCGGATTAAAGAATCAAAGCTCATAGCTGCATAATATCAAGTTTAATGCTTCAATCCGATCGCTAGTTATTGGATTGGCGGAATGGCTGTCTGAACGAGGTTCCAGTAGTGGAGAAAGCCCTGATTAGAAGCTAGTTCGGTCAATAGAGCAGCTACAAATCCAATCATCGCAAACCGACCATTCCAGTTTTCAGCTTGAGGCGTGAAGCCCCATCGCCAGCGGTTACGGTCTTCTTGGACAGTGGGTGTATCGAGAATCGGAGTGGAAGTTTCTTTTGGTATATTTGTCATGATAGATATTGCGTTTTATGTATTTGGAAAGCTAGATTGAATCTGAAATGTATAGTTAAAATTCTGTAACTGAATTATTTACTATTTTAGCAAAATATGCTGCTTTTAGTATTGGTGTTGATACGTTTCACTGCCACAGTAGTTATTGATTAGCAGCAATGATAGAGTTCATCAAGTATGTCTAAATATGCAGCGGTATTGGCAATTCTTTGGGTGATGACTTCGCCTTTTTGAACTAGTTGACCACCACCAGGTGCATTGATGGTTTGTTGTGCGATTTTATCAATCACATATAATTTTTGAGCGATTGGATCGATAGTAGTTTGAATTTTCTGATCAGGACTGTAAGTAGAAACCCCATTGCCACTCATATTTATGCTCTAGTAATTTACGATCCTAACTCTATCAGTTTAATCGAGCTAATATAATCTATTGATCGGTATAACCTGATTCGATTGTCTAGTACTCCTTTTGATAGCTCGCTGACAATTGCTAAAGATATTAAATTAAAATTGAGTCAATAAAAAGCTTGGATAGTAATTATCTAAGCTTGATTAGCTAATAGACATTAGCTAATCTATCCTGATAAATATCTCTACTATTTATTTAGCTGATCTTTGGCGTGATCAATGCCGTCTTGAACTTTTGCACCTAACTGTTTAGCTTTATCAACAATACTATCTTTGGCATCTTCTAGACCATCACGGGCTTTTTCGCCTAGATCGGCTGCTTTGTCTTTGAGATCTTCAGCACCGTCACGAGCTTTTCCTTCAGCTTGTTTCGCCTTGCCTGTGAGTTCGTCTTGGGAGTTTCCAGTGACAGCACCTGCAACTTCTTGACCTTTACCTTCTACTGTTTTAGCTGCTGCTTTTGCGCGATCTTCAATACTCATGATATTTTCCGATAATGTTTTAAGTTCTGAGATCGAACTATTTATAGTCTAGGATCTTTAATTGAGATTTTCGTCTACCCAAAGGTAGAGAATTGAATCGACCGATAATTTCTATGTATTCGTGGGCGAAATTTCACCGAGCCGTTTTAAGAGCGGCGTAATCGTCAAACCTTGGACGAAAATCGAGAAGGCAACTACAGCAAATGAGACGGTGACAATCTGATTTCGATCGGGTAAATCTGGCGGTAATCCTAGAGCCAGTGCTAGTGCTAAAGCACCCCGTAACCCACCCCAGAATAGAATATGCTGATGTTCCGGTTTGACTGCAAGTTGAGAACCCATGAACACAGCACAACAGAGATAAGTAGAAACCGCCCGCCCAAAGGTGACAAAGAGAATCCCGATCGAGATCGGCATGAGTACAGCCAGAAAATTCTGATGAGTTTCCTGCATTCCCATCAATAAGAAAATCAGTGAGTTAATTACGAAGGCAAAGTATTCCCAGAATGAACCAACAGCTTCTCGCCCTTTATCGGAAATCGCACCGAGCGAACCGAGGTTGCCCACGATTAGTCCTGCCGTGAGGGTGGCGAGTACCCCAGAAACTTCCAGATGTTCAGCTAGTAGAAACGAGCCATAAGCAGCAATGGTGGTGAAAGTGATTTCGACAAGATGATCTTCGGTGCGTCCGGCTAATAACAATACACAGCCCGCTACCGCTCCACCGCAGGCGATCCCACCCGCGATCGTCACGACTAGAGATTGGGCGATATCTAATGGTGCCAGCTCGGTGCCAGTGGCGATCGCCAGCGCAATCCCAAATGCGACCGCTGCCGTACTATCATTAAATAAACTTTCGGCTTCAACTAGTTGTCGAAGTCGCCCGTGAACTCCAGCTTCCTTGAATGTGGCGATCACCGAAACCGGATCGGTAGCGGCAATTAATACGCCAAATAAGAGGGAGGTAATCCAACTCCAATGGGCGAAATAGTGCATCCCCACCGTTGTAATCCCCGCTGATAAAATTACGCCCACTGTGGCTAAGGTGATCACCACAGGCAAGTCTTTCCGCAGTTCTTGCCAATTAATATAAAAAGCAGCTTCAAAGATCAGCGGTGGTAAAAAAGCATTGAAAATTAGCTCTTTGGTGAGTTGAATATTCGGTGCAAATGGAAACAATGCCAAAATAATTCCGGCAAAGACTAGCCCCACACTATATGGCAATTTAAATCGTCGGGCGAGCATGGCGACGACACCAGCAATTAGTAATAATAATTCGGCTTTTTCAATAGTTAGCATAAAATAGGAATTAATTGATAATTGATAGTTAATAATTGATAATTACCGATTCTATAACCATCGAATATGCCGATCGTAAACCATAGTCTTCATGATTGGTGCCGATCTACATTTTTGGAAAAAGCTAAAATAGCCTGCTCCAGTTCTGGTGATACTTGAATCGGTAACGATCCAGATCGCAAATTTAGATCTTGCTGTGGGAAGGGAATCTCGATTTGTTGCTGCCGAAAGGCAGCTTCAATCAGAAAATATAGATCGCTTTTAATTAACATTTGTCGCTCTGGTGTGGTGATCCAGACTAGTAGTTCAAAATTTAGGGCACTATCGCCAAATCCTTTAAACAATACCTGGGGTGGGGGTGAAGATAGCACCTCAGCATGAGCGCGGACGGCTTCAATCAGGGTAGATCTGACTAAATTAACATCAGATCTATAAGCAACGCCTACAGGTAAATGTAACCGAGAAATAGGATTCAAATGAGTCCAGTTAATCACCTCTTTGTCGAGAAAATGCGAGTTGGGGAGAATAATGGAAATTCGATCGAGTGTCCTAATTACAGTACTGCGGGCGTTAATCTGTTCGACAGTACCCTTATAATCGTTGACTTCAATAAAGTCACCAACTTGAATCGGTCGCTCGAATAGTAAAATTAACCCACTTCCAAAGTCTTTAGCGATATTTTGAAATCCAAACCCAATCCCAATCCCCAAGGCACTAGCCAGAATCGTCAAGGAACTCAGATCCAGCCCCCAGAGTTGGAGCAGGATGATCGAACCAATGACAATCAGGGTATATTTAACCAAAATCGAGATACTCGCTTCGGCACCGCGACTCACGCCCATAACTTGTAAGATCCGCGTCCGCAAGATATTTGTCAGTACTCCCGATAGGACGATCGTGACAACGAGTAACCCCAGCAGGATTGCTAAACTAGTTACCGAGTAGGACATCGCCCCACGGGAAAAAATCGGGTCGGTAAGGCTGGAAATCAAGCTGGCGGTGAGATTGTAACCCCACTGGCGGGTGAGGGGAAACAGATTGGTGATATATAGCAGCGCGCTGATCCACATTGCCATTCGCACTAGAAATAAGGTCAATCGGAATAATAAATTAATCGAGGGCGGTTCGCCTTCCGTCCCAGGAGCGGGTAATTGATCTACTCTGCGCTTAATTCTTGCCCAAATTTTCCCCAGTAGCCAGTGTAGTCCGATCGCTGCGACAATTACCCCTACAGTTAACAACACCATTTGGTTGATAAATTCTGGGCGGCGTTCTTGTTGGGCTTGGACGATCGCTGTCTGAAGCCGATTTACCCAGATCGTCGCTTGCTCGGTGGGCGTTTGACCTGCACTGGTATCGTTTTGGGTGACGGTGAGTAAATAGCGATCATTCACAACGATGGTGGGAGCTTGATTTCGCTGTTCGAGTTTAATGATTGGTGGTTGTTGAGATTCAACCGCTGCCTGGAGCTGGTTATTAATCCAGTCTGTCCGCTCGCTGGCTTTTAACTGTGCAGAACTAGTGATTTGAAAAATTTGCCGACTGTCAACGGTTACAGCCGATCGATTTAGTGCCCCTTGAGCAGGTGTAGAGATCGTAGAGCAGAGAATTGAGATCAGTACCAGTATCCCGATCTGGATCGATCGAAATCGAGGCAAGCGCAGGCGAATGGGCGGAAAATTCGACATTTTGAAAGCAGGATCGGGGAGTTACCAAGCTAAGATTTAACTGTCGAAGTGGCGATTCTCCTGTTGGCGGAGCCTCTCTGTTGCCAAGGCAAAGGCTTCGCCAACGAAAGCCACCCGCAAAAATGGCGGAGCTAAAAAGTCGTCACAATCACCATGGTTGACACTTGTAATGGCGACATCATCGGGGTAATATCAGTATTCTATAAGATCAGGATTTTTCAAAGAAATATGTTCGATCGAAACTAATGCCTGAATTAAAAAATACACCAGAGCTTGAGCGATCAAAAGATATAAAATTTGGTTTTATTCTGTAGAAATAGTTGAAACTGTATTTAGTTTCATTAAATACTTTACGAATTACACACGTCAAGATACACAAATATTATAGCATATTTATTTGACAAAAGCTATGAAATCGTCCAGTCTGCAACAAATTCAAGCGGCTTTGATAGCATTAAATATCGATCTTCAATATCGACAAATGTCCGATATTGAGAGATTAATTTTGACTGGACGGAGACGAGAATTAATTGCGGCTCAGTGGCTAGCAAAGCGACTATTGATGATTTCAAACTCGTCGAGATTGACAGCTCTCGAACCGACAATACAAGATCGATACTCTACCAATGAGTCATCGATCAGAGCCGCAACAATAGATAAAAGCTTACAATCATCAATATTAAATCGAGTTGCAAAAAAACTAGGTTTTAGCCAGGGAAATCTTACTTCGATTGCCTTGGAAATTGATATCTTACAGCCAGAAAAAAAGCGAGAATTGTTTTATATTATCCTTAGACAAATCGAAGGTTTATTAGATGAACTAAGATTTTCTCAAGTAACACTCGATCTTCTACCAGTCAAACAAGAGAAAATTCTCTTGGATTTATGGGAATCAGTAATGATCGAGTTTTTTGGAAGATACTATACAGATTCGAGCAATAGTTTACAAATTGAAATTATTCCTATTCTCCTAAAAAATCGCTCTGTTGTTTGGAAGGAAATCATATCAAAGATCCCTCAAGTGATCGAGTTACTAAATTACGTGCTGTTTCAGAAACTGCTAAAAATTGACAATATAGATTGTGGGATTGGAACTCAAGCTGCTGAGGATCGTGCTGACGAAATTCTAGAAAATCTCATGATTAATATTGCCAATGCCGTGATTCAACCTTTACTCGATAATTTTGGGGATGTAGAGGCAATTAAAAGCAGATTTTATCATCGCAGACTACTATCTAGTCGAGAAATCGAAAGATTTCGGAATGACTTATCTTGGCGATATCGAATCAATCGCCATGTTGCTCAACCGCAAGCTATGTTTGAAAGTCGATATCAATTATTCATTCTGACAGAGTATGGGATTGATTGTCTGACAATTTACGCGCCTCGATCGCAAGAATTAGCTCGATTAAGAGGGATTTCTTTAGCGATACCATTTGCCTTAGAAACGTGGGATGCGATGGTACCTCGACTAAAATTTGCGACAACATTTATTGGTGTGATTATCGTATACTTACTAACAGAAATTATTGGTCGCAGTATCGGCTTAATCGGTCGCGGTATCATCAAAGGTATTGGTAACATCTGGCAAGAAACAAATCGCAGTAGTAAGAGATAATTATGCAAAATACTCGACTGAATACATTAATCGAGGGGACGATCGAGAAATCTACTCAATGGGTGCAAAATCCTTGGCGGCGAACCTCGCTGATAATTATCAGTTTACTACTTGGTAGCTTTCTGGCTTCGACGATCACGACAAATGCCGGACAACAGGCGGGATTAGATATTGTCAATTCCTTCGTGATGCTAGTGATCCTCGAGTTGATTAGTTGGCTGAGGTATGGATGGAACTGGCGGAGTCGAAATGTCCGCAGCGAGATCGTATTGACGAGCAGCGGCTCTAACCCAGAATTGGTTGAGTCTAGGTCGAGGAATAGTCAGCTTCCACTGTGGATTATCATGCTCGATAGTCTAAAGTTAGGTCTGATCTATGGCTTCTTGCTGGAAGCGTTTAAGTTGGGCAGTTAAATAATTGATAAATAATCTTGATGAATATTGCGCGAACGATCTGTTTCGGATTTTTGGGGGTAATTTTAGTTGGTACTCTAGCTTTGATGTTGCCGATTACGGGTACGAGCGGTAGTTGGAATAGTCCGTTTGTGGCACTGTTTACCACAACTTCGGCGGTGTGCGTGACGGGGTTAAGCTTAGTGGATGTGGGGAGTTACTTTTCAGTTTGGGGACAGTTGGTGATTGCGATCGAGATTCAGATCGGTGGACTGGGATATATGACCCTCACTACTTTTTTGATGCTCTTGATCGGTCGTAAGTTTGACTTCAAGCAAAAATTGGCGATCCAAGATGGGTTCGATCGACCATTTGTCCAAGGTAGTAAAAATTTGATCATCTCGATTATCTATACCACCCTAATTTTTGAAACATTGGGTGCGGCGATCGTCTTGCCGACATTTATCGCCGAAAAAGGGGTGGTGATGGGTCTATGGTATGCAATTTTTCATAGCATTAGTGCTTGGAATAATGCTGGTTTCGCTTTACCTACTAACGGTTTGATGAACTATCAAACTTCAATCCCGATTAATCTGGCGATTTCGATGTTAATTATTGGTGGTGGACTGGGCTACCAGACGATCATCGAACTATACCTGGCAACTTTACATCATTTGCAAAGTTTGCCTGGAAGATTTATGTGGTCGCTGAATTTTAAAGTCGGCGTTAGCACTACCTTGTGGCTGTTGTTGATTGGGACGGTGGCAATTTTCGCGACCGAACATCGGAATCTGGGAACCATTGGCGGTAAGGATCTGGCCGATCAATTAATCGCAGCTTGGTTCCAATCCGTGACGACACGGACTGCGGGCTTTAACACAATCGACAATGGCAAAATGACGATGGCGGGATTATTTGTGACGATGGGACTAATGTTCATCGGTGCTAGTCCCGCTGGTACTGGGGGAGGGATTAAAACTACGACTTTGGGAGTTTTAGCCAGTACGACTCGATCGGCACTCTTGGGTAGGTCTAATGTGGTCATGTTTGAACGATTGGTGCCCACGGAACTTTTAGTCAAGGCGGTGGCGGTAGTATTTGGCTCGGCAAGTGTGGTGATTATGAGTGCGGTAGCGATCTCTATTAACGACCCCCAGTTTCCCGCGATCCAAGTGTTATTTGAGGTGATGTCGGCGTTTGCTACGGTGGGTCTTTCGACGGGTATTACCGCACAATTATCGGTTGTCAGCCAACTGATTTTGGTCGTACTCATGTACGCTGGACGGGTGGGGATCTTAATCTTGATCTCAGCCGTGATCGGCAATCCTCGGTTGAGTGCAGTCAAATATCCTGCCGAAAATCTGTTAGTGGGTTAAGTCGCAGGGAGAAAAGTTAGATGAGACAGAGCTATTTGTCGATCGTGATAGTGTCGTAAAGACGGCAAGATTATTGTGCCTCGATCTAATTGGTAAACTGGAGACATAAACCTTAACGAACCCAGATTATATGTCGATCTCAGCTTCGCTCCGGTGGCTTAAAGCCTCTGCCATCGCGACGATTATCACTGTCTCGATGCCGATTTCGGTTCGTGCTGTAGAGCAAATTACCCTGCACTATCCACCATTTAAGGACTTTTCAATCTCCGTGCGAGATCTCGAACTATTTGCCAAAAAGGGTCAGATCGTCCCCGATTTTGCTACTTATGTCAAGCAAACTACTCCCGAACAACTCCAACAATTGCGCCAGTTATTGCAGCAACGAATGGAGATTAGCCCTACCTACGCCACTCAAATCGCCAACTCACCACTAATTCAAACTTTATTAGAACGACTCGGCGAAGTGATTCAAACCGAGAATCTAACTAATGGGAAACAGTCATTACGCTTGGCTCTGGTGCGGGCGGCTGCGGATAAAAAGGCAGGTTTAACCCCGATCAACTTCCTGTATCGGTTTCCTGGGCGGAAAATGAACATAAATCTGAGTGAGGGCTTTGCGGTATATGCCAACTTTTCCCAACTGCTCAAGCGGCGAGATCTGATGATTGTCGCCCTCAAACAAATTACCCAAGCTGAAGCTGCAACTACCAAGATCAACTTTTCTACCAAACTAGATCTCCGAAAATCGGGTAGATTTGGCTATCAAATCCGTCGATTTGAATGGCTGGATCGTTCACGCCAACGTCTAGTCCCTGGAGATTTATATCTCCCCCAAGCGACATCAACAAGTCCAATTTCCCTGATCGTTATCTCCCACGGTGTCGCTGAAGATCGCACCACATTTGCCTATTTAGCCAAACATCTAGTCTCTTATGGTTTTGCCGTTGCTGTCGTCGAACATATCGGTGGAGATGCTGATCGCTTCCGTAAGTATTTTTCGGGTCTAGCTGCGGCTCCAGCCGCAACGGAACTACTCCAACGTCCCCGCGATATCTCATTCCTGTTAGATGAGTTGCAAAGATTGGCTGTGAACGATCCTAGCCTCCGCCAACTCAATTTGAAACAGGTGGGCGCGATCGGACATTCCCTCGGTGGCTACACCGCTTTAGCCTTGGCTGGAGCAACGATCGATTTCGAGCAAGTCAAGCAAGACTGTACACCAAATCGATCGCTAAATCTATCGGTATTGCTTCAATGTCGCGCTAATGAGTTACAATTCAAACCCCACGCGATCCAAGATCCTCGGATCACAGCGATCTTTGCCATCAATCCCCTCAATAGTACGATTTTTGGACAGCGGGGGATGAGTCAAGTTCGAGTTCCAGTCTTGATCATGGGCGGTAGCGATGACATTATTACTCCAGCCGTATCCGAACAAATATATCCATTCACCTGGCTGCAAATATCTGACAAATATCTGGCGATCTTAGAGAAAGGCACACATTTTTCTACCCTAACATTTTCTAAGCAGGATAGCGTGTTTCCAGTTTCTGAAAGTTTAATTGGCCCCGATCCTCGAATCGCTCAGGCTTACGCTAAGGCTTTGGGCGTGGCATTTTTTCAGACTCATTTAGCCCAACGACGGGAATTTCAGACATATCTAAATGCTGGTTATGCTAACTCGATTAGTCGAGTTTCATTGCCGCTTAATTTAGTTCAATCTTCAGCATCAGCGCAGATTCGTCGCATTCTCCAACAAGATAATGTTCGGGTTGGGATTTCAGCCAGCGATAAAAATTAATTCGATCGACAAATATTTATCATATCTATGTAGGGCTTACTGAAAAAATTGCGACAGTCTTCTCGTTGATAGCTACTTAGCTATATATTTGAGTAATTAGAGAAGCATTGTCAGATCTGGTATGACTGCAAACAACCTCTCGCAATAATTTGAAAACTGGAGAATATCGCTATGAAAATAATGTTGGTTTGATCGATCGAAAAAGTCCCACTTCATGCTAGTTCGATCGTCACAGCCATTCTCAACCGATAAGACATCTCCTAATAAATTTTAAATTTGAGAAAAGTCTGTTTCCAGATTAATCTACAATCCTTACTGCCTCTGCTTCTCGATTGGGTTGCTTTAGAACGTCAAAGTAGTTCGCACCACTCCAACTGTTGCTGTCGGTGCCCCCGCAATCCCTTCCGGATTAAACACAAAAAATACTCCAGGCGTAACCGAAACACTATCGCTAAGTCGGACATTCAAGAATGTTTCCAACTGATATGGAGTAGTCGTGACATTTGCTCCAGACTGACCACCACTGAGCGCAGAGCGATTTAGCGGCTGACCGAATAGTACGCCTAGACGATTGCCAGTACCCAATACATCTTTGACATTCACGCCTGCCATCCAGCTACTGAACGTTGCTTTAGCATCCACCCCAGGCAAGTTGGCAAACAACAAACTTCCTGTTGCCGTCAAGTCGATTTTGGGGGTAATGCTAGAGTTGGCTGTCAAGCCCAAACTATCAACGACAATCCCCTGTCCTAGTCCATTGGCAGTATTGGGAATAGCCACGATATCTTGTGACGATAGACCTGTGCCCAGAATATTGATCGCATGAGAACTATGAGCATAGTTAAACGCCAACGCCAAGTCGCTGCTGGGTTTATAAGTAACTTGACTCGCTAAGATGGTACTACCTCCAAATAAACCACCGCCCACAACCGAAGTACCAGGCACTGAAGCATTAATGCTCCCGTAAAGTCCACGCACATCCCATTCCTTCGATGGCAGCCAAATCACACCTCCGGCTGAAGCTAAACCAAAGCCTGAAGTTCCACCAGATAGTCTAGTAATCGCGGCGGCTGTCCCAAACCGCGAAACAGATCCCTGTGCATCATTAAATAATGGCGAAATCTGGGGAAAAGCGTCCGTGACTTCGGCATTAGTACCTGCAAATGCAATCAAGTTTTTGTTAACGGGTTGGAGATACAATAACTTGTACAAATTGACGCTACCAGTCGCAGTTGGAGTCAGTCCCGCTAGAGTTGTACCGCTATTGGGGTTAGCCGGAAACTGAACTTCTGAGCCGAGTCGAACGGTACTGCTGTTTAAACCGCCAGGATCGTTGTAACCTAAAGTCGATTGAATCGTACTGCCACTACCTGAATTTGTCGATTGCAATCCAGCAATCAAGGTACCACCGCCAGCAAAAGCAGTAGTCAAATTGAGGCGGACTCGATAGTTGGCAAACACATTTGCATTACGGCTACTAGCGACAGCCGGATTAGCTCCACTGGCTCCGGCGACATTTAAAACTGTCTCTCCAGTGAGTTTAGTTGTGGTCGAAAATTGCTGTTTTTCTAAAGTAGCAGTACGCTCTTCGATTGTATCTAGTCGTTTTCTAATAACGGCTAGTTCTGCTGCAAAATCTTGCTGCAATCTTTTAATGTCTTCTAGATCGGCGCGAGTGATATTACCTGTTTTTCCATCTGCAACTAGTTGACCAATTTTCTTAGCACAGGCATTAATTCCATCGGCAAGTTCTGTTCGTATAAATGATTGTCGTTCACTTTCTGTAAGTTGAGGATGGTTAGTTAAGCAGTCATACTTCTCTCCTAAAGATTGTAAAGTGGCAACAGAAGAATCTGTGGAATTTAGATCATCAGCATCAGCTTGGCTTGATGTGGGGATCGCTTTGGCAGTCGGCTGTGCCGTACTAGCCAGCTTTTTATCTGGATGATTATTGGTCTGGGCGATCGAGCCTGGAATATAACTAACTATTATTGCCAAAACAGTGGAAACTATTTTAATTGTTTTGAATATTTTGATTTTAGACATTTTGACATATATTTTAGTATCTCACTAGAGTATTTTTATTTGTGTTGCTACGTCAATACTCGATCGTTATGACTTCAACATGATTAATATAGTTTTGACTTATAATCACAGCTTAGTGTTGATAGAATATATGGTTATCATTGATTTAACGATGATTTATTAGAGCTTAATATTGATAAAATCCATCGTTATCATTAATTTTGAAACAGAATTTTAGAATTTTTCAAGATTTTCACCAATTAATTATTGAGTGAATGCCCATCGAATACAATTAAACTGTATCTTTTGATACTTTTTAATTAATATTGTGATATTCTGCTAGTAAAGCCCGAAAACGAGGCAACCCTAAAGTCTAGCTTCATGATAAATCTCAAAAATGCTTGGTTGAAATGGGAAAATTATTGGTTCAAAGTCCTGGGTAGATGGAAATCCTGCCCATTATCCTGTCCGATCGAGAGACCCCATCATCGGCACGTTTTTTGGAGTTGGTTTGGGAGTTTTTTAGCGATTACCGCCACTTCTTATCTGACAATCAAAACAAATTCTCCGTTACTGATGGCTCCGTTTGGCGCAACCAGCGTTTTGATCTTTGGTGTGCCTGACAGTCCGTTGGCTCAACCTCGCAATGTGATTGGGGGCAACTTCTTAGGCGCGTTGCTGAGTCTGGTAATTCTACAATTTCTGGGTTCTTCTCCCTGGTCAATGGGCTTGGCGGTTTCCAGTGCGATCGCTCTCATGCAAATCACCGGAACATTACATCCGCCTTCAGGAGCCATTGCGCTAGTGGTAATGATGACCAAGCCTGACTGGAAATTTCTGTTCACGCCTGCTCTTGAGGGATCGATAATCCTAGTACTTTGTGCGGTGATCTTCAATAATTTAGCCGCAGACAGAACGTATCCAAAACATTGGTTGTAGTAATTTATCTAGCGGGTTTTTGTCTTAACAAGTTTGCGGGAAAATAGCTGTGTCCAAAATCTCGATCGTCAAGTCTAATTCTTGATTTTCTGCATCTTTAAAATTCCGACACAGGAGATCGACCATAGTAAACCGATCGAATAACCAGCCATAATATCGGTGGGATAATGAACGCCCAAAAATAACCGACTCAACCCGATCGATCCGACAATTATCAGCGCAATACTATAAATTACCACCCGATAACGGGGGTATCGATCGGCTAATAACACAGCAAGAAACCCATATAAAACAGCCGATCCGAGGGCATGACCGCTGGGAAAACTGTAGGAATGTTCGACAATTAAGGGAGTCCATAATTGAGGTCTAGGCTTGGCAAAAAATAGCTTCAGACCTTGATTGAGAATCAAACCACCCAAACAGTCTAAAAATAAGATTTGGGCTGCCCAGAACTGTTTTTGCCACAATAATAGACTAAAACTAATCGTTACCAATACTACTACAAAACCTGGATTGCCAAGTTTAGTAATGTTTAGCATCAAACTATCGATCGTCGAATTACTATGTTGATGTAGCCACAACAAAATCGTCGTATCAAACCCGAATGCTTCTTTTTCTAACACTTCTTGACTGAGCCAACCAAACAGCGCGATTAAACCCAGACAGCCCAGCAAGACTACAAAACTGAGTGAAAAACTAGATTTAATCCAGCGAGTGAACTTGGTGGGAATTAATTTCAGCATGGGATGTGTACTTTAAAACTATTACCCAGATTAATCTACGATCGTCAAGAACTAGAAAAGAAGATCGAAATCTATCTATTCGATCTTTCCGAGTTCTTGACATTCGTACTTTACGATCGACTTGTAGTTAAATCGATCGTCAGGCAAAAACATGACCACAACAAAACAGCAAGAGCTTCTGAGCAAGGTACCGGAAGTAACTTTAGCTTTCTGGCTGATTAAGATTTTGGCGACAACCCTGGGTGAGACTGGCGGCGATGCTTTATCGATGTCTGCGCTAAATCACAACTATCTGTTAAGCACGGCGGTGTTTGGGACGATCTTTGCGATTGCGGTGGTAATTCAGATTTTAGCCAAGCAGTTTCACCCTGCTGTTTATTGGATTACGATTGTCGCGACGACCACCGTGGGCACGACGCTAGCAGATTTTGTCGATCGATCGCTGGGAATTGGCTATGCAGGTGGCTCGGCGATTCTATTCGCCTTATTAATGGGATCGCTCTGGCTGTGGTACCATACCCTCGGCTCGGTAGCAGTAGAAACCGTTCAGTCACCCCCAGCCGAAATGTTCTACTGGGTGACGATTATGTTTTCCCAAACATTGGGGACGGCACTTGGCGATTGGACTGCTGATGAAAAAGGGCTGGGATTGGGATACACTGGTGCGGCGATCATCTTTGGCTGTATGTTAATTGCCATTGCCGTTACCTATTACTTCAGCAAAGTGAATCGCACCTCGCTATTTTGGGCAGCATTCATCTTGACAAGACCGATGGGTGCTGTCGTCGGTGATTTTCTCGATAAACCTGTGGCTAGCGGGGGCTTGGCATTCGATCGTTATCAAGCATCTGCAATCTTGTTGGGGCTAATTGTATTGGGCTTATTTTTCTTTCGATTTAAAGCTGCTAGAAAGCCACATTAACTAACCCAAGTTGCTACCTATAAAATGCCTACGATTAAAATCGTGG